>JBJOGT010000034.1:0-7705 GCA_046048115.1 Cyanobacteriota bacterium
CACCTGGATAGGGTGTAATCCCAGATCACTGGCCTCCCACTCCTCCGTGGTTTGGAACACCAACGGCAACGCGCACATATAAGGCCGATTTAAACGTTTCAAGGACTCGATCGCCTTGGGATGATCCTGGCGGGCCGGGCCGCCTACTAACGCAAAGCCTGTCAAGGAAACCACCGCATCCACAATCGGTAACGGTTCCATGCCGTTCACACTTTTATCGAAGAAATATTCGTCCACAGGTTTCGAGAAATCTAAACCGCCAGAGAACACACAAATGACCCGCGCGCCCATGGCTTCCAATTCCTGCACCATGCCGACATAATGGGCATCATCCCCCGTAACAAGGTGCGTCCGCTGCATAATCAAACCAATACAGGGAGCCAGAGGATCTTTCAGGTCATCAGCAATATCGGGGCGCTGATTGTACCACTTCAAATAGTCCTGCACGTTTTCAAACATCTGCATGGACAGGGGATGCCAAATACCCATATCGGGATAGACCACCGGCTCCTGGTAGTTCACCAACTTATCCAGACCCAATTCAGGGTAAACATACTTATCCGTCAACATCAACAGGAAATTCTCTAAATTCTCCTGGGAACCGCCCAGCCAGTACTGGAAGCTGAGCATGAAATTACGGGCATCCTGGGCCTTTTCCACCGGCAAATATTTCAACACCGTCGGCAGGGTTCGCAGGAGTTTTAACATCGCATCCTGAAAGCCGGCCCCACTGCTATTTTCCTTCCGCTTCCGCATAAATTGGGCGATCGCACTTTTCGACTGCCCTAACTGGGCCATGGAGAACGACCCCATTTTGTTGAGCCGCATCACCTGGGGCATGGACGGGAACACGATCGCCGCATCAAGGTTATCCCGGTAGGGGGCTACTGCTTCAACGACTTTATCAGCCAAGTCTTCGATGAAGATTAATGAGGCAATGAACAAATTTGCCTCCGAGATATCATGCTTAAACGCTTCGTAGTTCTCCGGCGATCGTAGTTCCTCGATTAAATAACCTGTGACTTGAATCGCCAAACTGGGATTGGTGCGATTGATATTCCTAACTGCTGCCGAAAGAGCACTCTGATACTGAGACTCTAAGACGACATAGACCACCTTGAGGAGGGTACGCCCATTTAATGCTTCGGGATCAATGCGGCGGATGGTGGACTTGACGTTAGTGAACATAAGATTTTTGTTCTCCTTAGATGAGCATTGGGCAATGACGTCCATTAGCTTTTGTAACAGAAAATGCCGTCTCGTAGGCAATACAGGGCAATCTCGACACAATTTGTTAACAATTGTGAAACACTTTGTTACAAAGATTTAATCTGGGACTGAGCAGACGCTTTTAGAATTGTAAAGAAATATTAACAGTTTTTATCCCCTGAACTCTCTATCCCGAAAATCTTGGGATCTCCCCCTGTGGGATACTAGCCATTGAGTATTACCTCACCTAGCTATTTGACTTAATTTTTCCCCATGACCCAGCCCGAACCTTCCAGGGAAAATCAGTTTTACGCCGACCAGATCCAACTGCTACGGCGCAATTATGAACAGTTAACGGGCAAAAGCTTTGGCCCTGGCAATTTGACTGGCTCCGAATTAGCTAAAGCCATTTACCATGCCCCCTATGTGGTGGTATCCCACGGCACCGAACCCGACCCAATTTTTAACTACGCCAATTTAGCGGCCCAAGGGCTGTTTGAATTGTCCTGGCGAGAATTTTGTCAATTGCCCTCTCGCCTTTCCGCTGAACCGCCTAATCGCACTGAGCGTCAACAATTACTGGATGCCGTGACTAATCGCGGATTTATGGCCGGTTATGAAGGCATTCGCATTGCCAAAAGTGGTCGGCGTTTTTGGATAAAAGATGTAACGGTGTGGAATTTAACCGATGATGGGGGAATTTATCGGGGGCAGGCTGCCATTTACAGTCATTGGCAAGATTTACCGACTGATTGAGAAAACTCACACTAGTTAACGGCAATAAAGAGAAATTCTTTACAGTTCGCCTGGATTAAGAGCAATCATCGCCCAGGTCACATAAGTCCCGATGGGGCTCCACAATAAAAACGGCATTAAAAAAGCCACTGCCCCCCAGGAAACCTGAGCAACGGCGATCGCCAAGCCTAGACCTACAAAAAAGCCTGTGGCCCCAATAATCGTCCCGACCCGTAAACTGCGTAATTTACACATCACGGGGGTATAGGCCATGATGGTAATTTCCAGCAAAATATAACCCGCCATTAAGCCCCAGCCTGTGGCGATTGTCTCACTGGCTTCCCAGGCGATCGTGGCAGAAATGGCCCCGGCAATGAAAATCGAAATCCAAATAAAGGGAATGGCCCCCTCAAAGGTTAACCAAGGGGGACGACGCAGGCGATTAAACCACTGTAAATCCCTGGGGGATAGGCGGTTAAGTAAAAAGGCAAGACCGAAGGCCACTACGCCGATATAAAGCCAGGCTGGAATCATCACTATCCTGCACGGTTTTTCCGTCAGTTTACCGCCTTGACGCAATGTTCAGATCTTGGTGGCGATCGCTACTGATGCAAAAACATAAAATAGGACCCCGCCGATCGCCGTAATGGTGCGTTCCGAGATGCGTCCGGCGATAAATTTGCCCCCCAATACCGCAATGAGGGCACAAATGGTGTGACCTAAAATAGCCCCCATGGTTACGCCCACTACATTGTTAGACGCTGCCAAGGCAATAGTCGCAATTTGGGTGCGATCGCCCCATTCCGCCACAAAGGTTAGTAAAAAACTTTCTAGAAAAATGCCCCAGCCTTTCGGTACGGCTTTTAATTGCTTTTCCCCCGCTTCAATGGCTTCCTCCGCTTCTTCTAATACCTCAAGATTTGCCTTATCTCCCATTTTCCAAGCATCAAATAATAACTTAGTGCCAAATAGAAGGAATAGAGTGATTTCGGCATAATTAATATAGATTTGTGGTAAGAAACTCAAAACTTGACCAATGGCCACTGACAGAATGGTCATCGTTGCTAAGGCACTTACCACCCCAGCCAAAACCCAGCGACGGGGGTAACGCATTGCCAAAATCATGCCGATAAAAAATGTCTTATCGCCTAATTCTGAAATAGTAATTAGCAGGAGTCCCGCCGTAAACGCTGTTAGCATAGGCTAAATCATTGCCCCTAGTCTCAATACCATAAAAATTTATCATACTTTTCATCATGATCTTGATTATTGGTAATGAATAAAACAAAAAAAGATAGGATTTATCACGATCTAATCATCTTTTTTTCATTCTTTTTTCATAATTTTTCATCGACCATAAATGCAACAATTAATATGACTTCAAATTGTCTAATTTTTTTGTCTTATTTTGTCGGGGCGTCAAGACTCTTACCAAGATGACCCGTGGGGTTTGCGTGCCCCCAGAGTAGTCCGCCTAAATTGAACAATTACCCCCAATCATCCGCTAAGGTTAGAGAGTTAAGGGGTTAGCGTTATCTGTGCTATGCAAACAACTAGCGATATTCTCATCATCGGCGGCGGCATTATCGGTTTGGCGATCGCCGTTGACCTGAAATTAAAACAACGGGGTTTACAGGTGACGGTGCTGAGCCGGGATTTTCAGCAAGCAGCCAGCCATGCGGCGGCGGGAATGTTGGCCCCCCATGCGGAACAGATTCCCCCGGGGCCGATGTTGGAACTCTGCTTGGCGTCCCGGTGGTGTTATCCGGAATGGGTGGGCAAATTAGAGCAATTAACAGGGATGGAAACGGGCTATAACCCCTGCGGTATCTTGTCGCCCGTGTTTGAAACGCCCCAGAATTTTGCGACCCAGCAAAGCCAATCCGATTGGTTAGATGCCGCCACGATCGCCGTGTATCAGCCCGGTTTAGGCCCAGACGTGGTGGGGGGCTGGTGGCATCCCGACGATGGGCAGGTGGATAACCGCAAATTAGTTAGTGCCCTGCGGCAAGCCGCCCAATCCCTAGGTGTTCACATCCAAGAAGGGGTAAATGTCCAGGCGATCGCCCAACGCCAAAGGCAAGTTACCCGACTGTTAACCAACCAAGGGTCTTACCAAGCCGAAACTTATGTTCTTGCCAGTGGCTCCTGGGCCAAAGAATTATTGCCTCTGCCTGTTTTTCCGGTCAAAGGGCAAATGCTCGCCCTACGAATGCCCCGAGGAGACTATCAACCCTATCCCCTGCAACGGGTCTTATTTGGCCCCGATACATACTTAGTGCCCCGCCGGGATGGCCGGCTCATTGTGGGGGCGACGGTGGAGCAAGTGGATTGGCAGCCCCACAACACCCCCGCTGGCATTCAAGCCCTTTTAGAGCGAGCCATACGCCTCTTTCCCGCTGTCCAAGATTGGGCGATCGAAGATCTGTGGTGGGGCTTCCGACCGGGCACCCCCGATGAGTTGCCCTATTTGGGTTATGGCGATTGTGATAATCTCATTTTGGCGACGGGTCATTACCGCAATGGCATTCTACTGGCCCCCATTACGGCCGAATTAATTAGTGATTTAATCCTCGACGGTACGCCCCCCAGTTTATTAACGGCCTTCAGCGGCGCACCGCGTAGCGGATCCCTGCGAGATCGACTTCCCAACTCTCCCCCAGATCGCCGCCTATCCCCTGCCCAACCCATTCTTTCTCCCCATTCCCCCATGACTGCAATTTTTTCTACTCCCAAAAGTACTCCTTTACCGTCGGCAACCCAGGGTTATGGTCTGACCAACGATAGTGATTATTTGGACATTGCAGGGCGCAAATTCCATTCCCGCTTGATGACAGGGACAGGGAAATATCCCAACCTCGAAATCATGGAACAGAGTGTGGCCAGCAGTCAGTGCCAAATTGTCACCGTTGCCGTTCGTCGGGTTCAAACCAATGCCCCCGGTCATGAAGGGCTTGCCGAGGCGATCGACTGGTCAAAGATCTGGATGCTCCCCAACACCGCTGGTTGCCAAACCGCTGAAGAAGCCGTCCGGGTGGCCCGCCTAGGACGGGAAATGGCCAAATTATTAGGGCAAGAAGACAATAATTTCATCAAATTGGAAGTGATTCCTGACGCCAAATATTTACTCCCCGATCCCATTGGCACGCTCCAGGCCGCAGAACAATTGGTAAAAGAAGGGTTTGCGGTGTTGCCCTATATCAATGCCGACCCTTTATTAGCAAAACGCTTAGAAGAAGTGGGCTGTGCTACGGTGATGCCCTTGGGTTCCCCCATCGGTTCCGGTCAAGGTATTCGCAATGGGGCCAATATTGCCATCATTATTGAAAATGCCCAGATTCCCGTGGTCGTTGATGCCGGGATTGGAACTCCCAGTGAAGCGGCCCAGGCGATGGAAATGGGGGCCGATGCGGTGCTGATTAATTCGGCGATCGCCCTAGCGGCTAATCCCGTTGCTATGGCCCAGGCCATGGGAATGGCCACCCAAGCGGGACGTATGGCCTATTTATCGGGACGGATGCCCATTAAGGCCAATGCCAGCGCGAGTTCTCCCCTAACGGGCACAATCAATTCGCTTTAAATTCGGAAAATCTATACACCAGTTTCTATTACATTCTCAGCATTTCCCCTGACCAACGCTTAAAGACCTGGCAACTAAACCAAGTTCACCAAGGGATGATGGTTATAGCCATTGCCTATGGTGGGAGCTTTTTCCCTGGACCACTTTTGCCGTAGTTATCAAGAGCAATTTGGCGATCGCCCCTCTAGGATGTTACGTCAGTAGCCAGAATGGCATTGTTGGCAATCCATCACTGCCCTGGATTGTTGTTCAAAATACCCATCTCGATTTGGAAGATGCCGTTAAGCACCCAATTTTTGCCATGCTAACCGCGCCGCCCCGATCATGCCAGCTCGATTACCTAGTTGGGCCACCAAAATTTCCAAACCTTGTCGAGAAGGAGGCAAAACCCGTTCTTCGATTTCGGACTGCATCGACGGAAAAAAGTAGTCCGCACTGGCACTTAATCCCCCACCGATAATTACCGCTTCCGGGGTTAACACATAAATTAAATTGGCTAAACCAATCCCTAGCCGCTGACCAAATTTTTCCCAATAGGCGATCGCCTGGTCATCCCCTTGTTGGGCCAAGTGATAAAGCTCTAGCCCTGTCATATTTAATTCCCGCCGTAGGGTTTGGGCTGACGCATGTTGTTCCAACGATCCCCGATTACCGCTATTACAAGGGTAGCCATCGGTTTCAATGGAAATTAAGCCCAATTCTCCCCCTGCTCCGTGTCGCCCGGTAAATAATTGGCCGTTTAAAAAGACCGCTCCCCCGACCCCGGTGCCCAAGGTCAACAAAATAAAATCGTGATAATTTTTGCCTGCCCCTAACCAAGCTTCTCCGAGACCCGCACAGTTAGCATCATTTTCTAAGATGGTGGGTAATTGGGCATGGTCTTCCAGCCAATCCGCCAGGGGAACGTTATGCCATTGGGGTAAATTGATGGCGAGTTGGGCAATGCGTCCTTGGGCATCGGCTGGGCCCGGCATTCCCACCCCGATCGCCGCACAATCTGGGGTTTTAATTTGATCGATTCCGATGGCTAACTGGGCATAAACCGCTTTCGGTAAAGAGGGTTGGGGGGTTTCCAGGGCAAAGGATTGTAAACAGTCACCGTTGGCTAAAAAACGACCAAATTTGATCGACGAACCACCGATATCAATACCAATCACTTGCCGTTGAAGGGGAAGGGAAAAGGCCATAAACGCACCGTAAAACCCATGCAAAATCTGCTGATCTTACCAAGCTTTGGGTTAGTGGTGGGCGGTGGGAGGCATGAAATGATAAACAGCGGCGATCGCCTGGGCACAACCATCGGCTAAACAGGCTAATAACTTTTCTCCCTTTTCTGGGGTGGCCACCGTCGCATCCCCCATCACCCCACTACGGCTGACTTCCTTGGTTAACCAGGCAAAGGGCAAACTGCCTTCCATGCTCAGTAAATCCTCCGTTTTAGGTACCCCCTGGGGAAATTCGCATACTAGGCGATCGCCATGCACCCACTCTGGCAACAACACCATCATCAAACTGGTTTCCGCATCCCCCGCATGAATACCGTGGGTCATCTCCTCCGGGGTCAGTAAGTCCCCCGCACAATGGGGCATCCGCCAGGTAAAAAAAGGAAAAATCTGTAGATCAGGATAGGTTTGGTGAATATCCCGGGCCGCAATTTCTAGCACTTGAATTTGGCCCCCATGGGAATTTAACAAAATCCACTTGCGAAAGCCCGATTGATAGAGACTTGTACCAATTTCTTTGAGGGTTTGCAGTAATGTTTCAGCGCTGAGGCTAATCACCCCCGGAAAGTCAGCATGTTCATTGGATTTTCCATAGTACAGGGTGGGCATTACATAGACGGGAATCTCTGAGGATAAAGACTGCAACGCTGCACCCAAAATCCCTTCGGAGATCGCCGCATCCACAATTAATGGTAAGTGGGGGCCATGTTGCTCGATGGAACCCAACGGCTGAATGATGACGGTTTTGGCCTTATTCGGTAACGTTTCAATATCCGTCCAAGTTAAGTAAGGGAAATAGCGTTCTGGGGGAATGGCGGGATGCAACATAGGGGACGGACTTTACGGCAAAATATGGCTTCGCTCTCCATTGTAAGGGAAGCATTTTGCCCCCTTCTGGACAATCACTAACCAAACTGATTTTTGGTGATTTTGACGAACGCCATGGGGAGGGGGGAGC
>JBJOGT010000035.1:0-3560 GCA_046048115.1 Cyanobacteriota bacterium
GAACCAGAAAGAAACCCCAAGCTAGCCAACGGCGATCGCCATTAGCCTAGCGCCATTAGCCTAGGGTTATTCCTGATTCTGTACCAACATGAATCGGTAATGGCTTTTAACAGTACGTCGCTTAAATCCATACCATCCATGTCGTCAATGGTGATGGTATCCACGATGTCGAACTTTGCCCCGGCCGCCTGGAGTTGATCATCAAGGGCTTTGAAAAACGCAGTGGCCTTTTTGTCCCGACCCACTTGAATTAGGGAAATGGCCAATTCTTCATCACAATCAATTTTTTGGCTGGCTTCCAGAATCAAACGAATGACCGCTTTGCGATCAGTGGGTTCCCCATCGGTAATAATTAAAAAGGTTTCCCCATTCTCCTTGCACTGACCCGCTGCTTTGCGTTGGAAGAAGTTATCGAGACCATCTTGGAGGGCACTGGCCAGGTCGGTGCGTCCCATGGGTTCGTTATGTTCGTAGATATAGGCAACTTTGTCGGCGGTGACGTTGTCATATCGACGAAATCGCCCTGAGAATAGGTAAACTGTAATGCCGTCGGGATCAATTTCCTCACATTTTTTAGCCAGCGCAATGGTGGAGGTCTGGGCAATTTCCCAGCGGGTGGGGCCATTGGGATCGTCAGCGGTGGCCATACTGCTGCTTTTGTCGATCATTATGGTATAGTCTCGATTTTCGAGAACCGCTTCAGCGATCATAATTATCTCCAGAAACAATGGCGATTTTTCCTTTTTTAGCGTATTACAGCTTTTAAGAAATGTTCTTAAGATTGCAGATTTCTTTAAAATTAGGCCAAGATTTGTCAGGGGAGTGAAACCGTGCCAACCGTTTGCTGTGCCAATCGAGACTGTCAAGCTGAAAATGATTTAGCCGATCGCCGTTGTCGGGTCTGTCAGACGCCGTTGATCAAGCGGTATTTGTGGGCAGTGGGGGATTGGATCAAGGCCTATCAAACGGGGGAATTGTTGCTGGATCGCTATTTGTTGGTGAAGCCCCAGGTGTTGTTGGATACGGTGCCGGCGATCGGGGTGGAAGGCCCGGATGAAATCCCCAACTATATTTTGCCCTACCAAAAGCTATTACCCTTCCGGCTCAATTTGCCAGAGGTCTATGACTTTTTCCCGAGTTCCGACGAAGTGATGGATTTGTCGGTGTGGTTATTGGATTATGGCCCGGTATTACTAGATGAAGCCGGTTTACCCATTCACGATCGCCTGTTGCCGAGTGTGGAAGAAGAATGGGAAAAAGCTTCACCGTTACAACAACTAACCTGGCTTTGGCAATTGGTGAGGTTATGGCAACCCTTACAGCGGCAGGGGGTAGTGTCGAGTTTGATGGAGTTTGATTGGTTGCGGGTCAATGGAGGACAGGTACAACTGCAACAGTTAAAACTGGATGATCACCAATTTTATGAGTTGAAATATTTAGCGAATGCCTGGAAGCCGTTGTTGACCAATGCCCATCCGGCGATCGCCGATTTTTGCCAAACCCTGTGGAGCAAACTTAAACAGGGCAAAATCCCCCATGCGGATTATCTATTGCGGGTGTTGGATATTGGTATCCAAGACTTGGCCGATCAATATGATTTCAGCTATAAAATTTTTGCCTTAACCGATGCTGGGCCCAGCCGAGAACACAACGAAGATGCCTGTTTTCCCATGGGAGACGTGCCCTTACAAGGCAATCAATTGGGTCATACCCTTGCAGTGATTTGTGACGGCGTGGGGGGCCAAGACGGGGGGGAAATTGCCTCCCAGTGGGTGATTGACCATTTACCCGTGCGGCTCATTTCCAAAATTGAAAAGCAGATGAATGACCCGGAGCAAATCCGGCGTTTTATTCAACACATGAAGGAAGACATTGAGGAAGTCAACGATCAACTGAGTAAACGCAATGACAAGGAAAAACGCCTAGAGCGGGAACGGATGGGGACGACCTTGGTGATGACCATGGCCCATTTTCAACAATTTTTCCTAGCTAATGTGGGGGATTCCCGCTGTTATTGGTTGACCCCCCGCAGTTGCCAACAGGTGACCGTGGATGATGACGTGGCCTCGCGGGAAGTGCGGATGGGCTTTATGCTGCATCACCATGCGGTGGAATTACCCCGATCCGGGGCCTTAACCCAAGCGGTGGGTTTGGGGCCATCGAGTCAGTTGCATCCGATTATTCAGCGCCTAATTGTGCCGACGGATTCGCTCTTTTTACTCTGCTCCGATGGCTTTTGTGACAATGATCGGGTGGAACAATATTGGCACGAGGAGTTTTTGCCGATCTTGCAGGGGGAACGGTCTTTGGAAGAAGGGTTGCCCCGGTTAATTGCCTTGGCCAATCGGGTTAATGGCCACGATAATGTGTCGGTGGCATTGGTGCATTGTCAGGTTTCCCCGTCGGTGCCCACCCCTACCCAGGCAGAAAGGGCGGCGGCGGCAATGGTGGAAGACCCTGAAACCGAAGAAGACGCCTTTGGGGGTGATACGGAATTGGGTCTCAAGGCGATCGCCTACCCCGATTTAAGTGGGAATAAAACCGCCAAAATTACCACGCCCCCGGTGGAGCCCGACATTCCCAGTCAAGATCCCCGCATGTCTACCCCGCCCCAGGATCACGATGAGGCCCCGGATCAAGACTCTGATGCCCCTGCTAAGTCCCGACCAATGGGCCCCCTCCCGGCAGTTAGTTTGCCTGCCCCGACGCCCCCGACCCCAACCCCTCAACCACCTGGTATCTGGGCCCAACTCCAGGCATTACCCCAAACCACTCAGTTACTCATTGCCGGTGGCATTTTAGTCCTGGTGGCGATCGCCGGTTTTTGGGTCATGAGTCAGGGCAATTCTAATAACAATTCAGCACCCCAAGGCGGGTTACATTCGAGCCAAGGGCATGGTTGATTTCAGTAATCTCAATAGTTTAGCGGCGTCTATTTTGGTGGAAACCTGGGGCCAATTGGGGCTGACCCAAGCGGTGGTGTGTCCCGGTTCCCGTTCCAGTCCTTTAACGGTGGCCTTTGCCCGGCAGGGGGGAATTGAGTGCCTGGTGAGTCTGGATGAGCGATCGGCGGCCTTTTTTGCCCTAGGCCATGCCAAACGTACACGACAACCAGTGGCATTAGTGTGTACGTCGGGGACGGCGGCGGCTAATTTTTTCCCAGCCATCATTGAAGCCCATTACAGTCAGGTTCCCCTACTCGTTTTAACCGGCGATCGCCCGCCGATGCTCAGACAGTGCCATGCGGGGCAAACCATCGATCAAACCAAACTCTATGGCAATTATCCCCAGTGGCAAACGGAATTGGCCCTACCGGAACCGACCCTGGATTTTTGCCATTACCTGCGACAAACGGCGATCCAAGCTTGGCAACGGTGTTGTTGGCCGCACTTTGGGGTTGTCCATCTCAATTGTCCCTTTGGGGAACCCCTGGCCCCCACCCCCGACAATTCGGTCAGCCATTTAATGTCCCAACTAGATCTCCAACGGTTTTATCAACATCTACAAAATTCAAAAAAGACGAATCCTTTCCCCACCATTAACCCTTCAATTGCTGACGA
>JBJOGT010000036.1:0-14496 GCA_046048115.1 Cyanobacteriota bacterium
CTGGTATTAATCTGGACTGCTTTACCCCTAATTTTGCCTTTTTGAACTGCTTACCCTAGGAATCTGTGTCCCACTCTAACCCGTCTGAAATGGAACCCCTTAACCGCACCCAAATCCTTGGTGTGATGGGCGTCACAGCTATTTTATTGTTGATTGTCGCTAAGCTCTGGCAATGGTTGGGGGAAGTGTATTTAATGCGGCTGGCCTTGACATGGCAAGATGGGTTAATTGGGGTGGGTCTGGCGGTGGCAATTGTCGGGGCCAGTGGTCTTATCTATCAACTGTGGCCCGCCTACCGCGATAGCGCCGATGCCTATTTAGCCTTTGTGATTAAACCCTTGGTTTGGCCAGATTTGCTCTGGCTTGGGCTCTTGCCGGGACTGAGTGAGGAATTGTTATTCCGGGGGGTAATGTTGTCGGCGTTGGGGATGAACGCATTGGCGGTATTTGTGTCGAGTTTGGTGTTTGGCGTGTTGCATTTGAGCAATATTCAGCAATGGCCCTATGTGGTCTGGGCGACGGTGGTGGGTCTCGCGTTGGGGTTTTCGGCGATCGCCACAGGAAATTTATTAGTGCCCATTGTGGCCCATATCATTACCAACTGGGTCTCTAGTAGTTTATGGAAATTTAACCACCGCTCCATGGCTTAACTAACCTGGCTTAATGGCTTAACAATGACCCAAGGACAACTTAAGGGCGATCGCCGTTCTTTGCTAAGGTGAAATGATAGATAGGTTAAAACCACTACCCTAGGAAACTGAGGGGGCAACGGCCGAGGCCACGATTAAGTGCTGCAATATTCCCCGTTGTTAAATAGTTAATAAACACGGCTAATCCCTTCAATTGCCCTAAAATCACCCAGGGGCAGGGTCTTGACATTGAAACACATTCATTAATCGATGACTTTACCGGGCCATAAAAACCAAAATGTCATCGGCTCTAGCACAGTTTCCCCGACGACAAAAGGAAAATATCATTAAAAATTGTCAAGTAGCAGAAACTAGCCTAAGATTAGACCCAAGATAATGCTTTGTCTTGCGACCCAAATACACATTCGGCAATAGAATTTAGGAGGATTTATGGCGCTCGTACCAATGCGATTGCTGTTAGACCACGCGGCAGAAAATAACTACGGCATTCCCGCGTTCAATGTCAACAACATGGAACAGATCATTTCGATCATGAATGCGGCCCAAGAAACCGATAGCCCTGTGATTTTACAGGCGTCTCGGGGTGCCCGTAGTTATGCGGGGGAAAACTTTTTACGCCATTTAATCTTGGCGGCAACCGAAACCTATCCCCACATCCCCATCGCCATGCACCAGGACCACGGCAATAGCCCCGCGACCTGCTATTCAGCGATCCGCAATGGTTTCACCAGCGTCATGATGGATGGCTCGTTGGAAGCGGATGCCAAAACCCCCGCTAGCTTTGACTACAACGTCAGTGTGACCCGGGAAGTGGTGAATGTGGCTCACTCCGTCGGCGCTAGTGTTGAAGGGGAATTGGGTTGCTTAGGTTCTTTGGAAACAGGCCAGGGGGAAGCGGAAGATGGTCACGGGTTTGAAGGCAAGTTAGACCATTCCCAACTGTTAACCGATCCCGAAGAAGCAGTGGAATTTGTGGAAAAAACCCAAGTAGATGCCCTCGCTGTGGCGATCGGTACCAGCCACGGGGCTTACAAATTCACCCGCAAACCCACTGGGGAAGTGTTGGCCATTAGCCGCATTGAAGAAATCCACCGCTTGTTGCCCAATACCCACTTGGTTATGCATGGGTCTTCCTCTGTTCCCCAAGAATGGATTGACCTAATCAATGCCAATGGTGGTGCGATTCCTGAAACCTACGGTGTGCCTGTGGAAGAAATTCAAAAAGGCATCAAATCTGGTGTTCGCAAGGTCAATATCGATACCGATAACCGCCTAGCCATCACCGCTGCGATCCGCGAAGCGGCCTTTAAAGATCCGAAAAATTTTGACCCCCGCCATTTCCTGAAACCCTCCATCAAGTACATGCAACAAGTGTGCGCTGAGCGTTACCAGCAGTTCTGGACAGCAGGCAATGCATCTAAAATCAAGCAAATGACTTTGGATGATTACGCGGCGAAATATGCCAGCGGTGAATTAACCGCCACTTCTCGGACATCTGTTTCTGTCTAGGGGATAGATTGGGAAGTCAGTCACCAAAGAAATAACAATCACAAACTGATAGGACTCTCTCTTCACGCTAGTTGGGGGGGTCTTTTTTTGATCCTTCTCAGAAGGTCGCTGACCCCGTAATATTAGGGGGATATTATTTTTGATGATGCGACGGGCGGTAACAGTGAAACGAATTTCTATCCTCGGCTCCACCGGATCGATTGGGACTCAGACCCTAGACATTGTGACCCATCATCCCGATGCGTTTCAGGTGGTGGGTTTAGCTGCAGGGAGTAATGTGGCATTGTTAGCCCAACAAGTTATGGAATTTCGCCCGGAAATTGTGGCGATTCGTCAGGAAGATAAATTGGCAGACCTAAAAACGGCGATCGCCGCATTAACAGATTATCACCCCGAATATGTGACGGGAGAGGCGGGAATTGTTGAAGTGGCTAGGTATGGCGACGCCGAAAGTGTGGTGACAGGGATTGTGGGCTGTGCCGGATTGTTACCGACCCTAGCGGCCATTAAAGCCGGAAAAGATATTGCATTGGCCAACAAGGAAACGTTAATTGCCGGTGCGCCGGTGGTGTTGCCGTTGGTGGAAAAACATGGGGTGAAATTGTTACCGGCTGATTCCGAACACTCTGCCATTTTTCAATGTTTGCAGGGGGTTCCCGAAGGGGGGTTACGACGGATTATTTTAACGGCCTCGGGGGGAGCATTTCGGGATTTACCGGTGGAGCGTTTACCGTTTGTAACGGTGAGTGATGCCCTCAAGCACCCCAATTGGTCGATGGGCAAAAAAATCACCATTGATTCTGCGACGTTGATGAATAAGGGATTAGAGGTGATTGAAGCCCATTATTTATTCGGGGTGGATTATGACGCCATTGATATTGTCATCCATCCCCAAAGCATTATTCATTCCTTGATTGAGGTGCAAGATACGTCGGTGTTGGCCCAGTTGGGCTGGCCCGATATGCGGTTGCCGTTGCTGTACGCATTGTCGTGGCCGGAACGGATTTATACGGATTGGGAACCGTTGGATTTGGTCAAGGCGGGTAGTTTAAGCTTTCGGGAGCCGGATCACGACAAATATCCTTGTATGCAATTAGCCTATGCAGCGGGCCGGGCCGGGGGGGCAATGCCAGCGGTGTTAAATGCGGCCAATGAACAGGCAGTAGCATTATTTATCGAGGAAAAAATCGACTTTTTAGCCATTCCCCAATTGATTGAACAAACCTGCGATCGCTATGCAGCCCAAAATACAGCAATCCCTGATCTAGAAACAATTCTGGGAGCGGATCAATGGGCGCGGCAAACGGTGCAGGAACTCAGCCAAGTTAGTGCGCCTAGCCGCCATCCTCTAACAACAGCTTAGCTCTTGGGGTACTCTGATTGGTCACAAAAACGAGAGCTTATTCATTCTCTGTCAAAATGGAATCCACCCTAGAACATCAATCCGTTCTTCTGCCTTTAGTCCATTTTCCTATTAGTCTTCTAAAATCAAGTTAAATTTTGATGCCTTGTTGATTACGGTCAGGAGAACCTCTATGCGGTGGCAATTTGGACGGCGAAGCGACAATATCGAAGACCGGCGTGGTATGGCCAGTGGTGGCGGTGGTATGGCGATCGGGGGGGGCATCGGCACCATTATATTGGCGCTAATTGCTTTGGCGTTGGGGGTTGATCCGAGTATTGTCTTGCAACAGTCGGGAGACCTTTCTTCCCCACCGGGTCAAACCTCTACGGCTCGCCTTAATCCCCAGGAGCAACAATTGGCAGATTTTATTTCTGTGGTTTTGGCGGATACGGAGGATGTATGGCATGAGGTTTTTCGGGAAATGGGAAGTACTTACCGGGAACCGAAATTAGTGTTGTTTAGTGGGGCGGTACAGTCTGCTTGTGGTTATGCCCAATCGGCGATGGGGCCGTTTTACTGTCCGGCGGATCAGAAAGTGTACCTTGACCTCAGTTTTTACCAGGATTTGCGCGATCGCCATAATGCACCGGGGGATTTCGCCCAGGCCTATGTGGTGGCCCACGAGGTCGGTCATCATGTCCAAACGCTGTTGGGAATTTCTTCCCAAGTGAATGCCACACGGCAGCGGGTCAGTGAGCGGCAAGCCAATGAGCTTTCGGTCAGGTTGGAGTTACAGGCGGATTGCTTTGCTGGGGTCTGGGCTAATCGTGCCCAAGCAGCGCGGCAAATATTGGAGCAGGGGGATGTGGAAGAAGCCCTCAATGCGGCCAGTCAAATTGGGGATGATCGCCTGCAACGTCAAGGCCAGGGCTATGTGGTGCCGGATTCCTTTACCCATGGCAGTTCACAACAACGGATGCGTTGGTTTACGCGGGGTATTAAGTCGGGGGATTTACGCCAGTGTGATACCTTTTCAACCAACAATATTTAGGGTTTGTCTCGGGTTGATTGTAGCAACTTCGGAAAAATGTAAAAACCCTTCCCCCAACAAAAACGGAGAGAAGGATTAACTACATTCAAAAAATCCACAACGATTACGGCTGAGCTTGAACCGGGAAACCTTTTCGGCGTAAGTACTCAGCAGTTTCTTGATCCGGCGTGTATTGATAACCAAATTGAACTTCCGTCGAATCAGGAATAATTTTGGGTGTCAACATAATAATGACTTCAGATCGATCTGTTTCATCTGAAGAAGAGCGGAACAAAGCCCCAATCACGGGAATATCCCCTAAAACCGGAACTTTACTTGTAATCGTTTGTTGAATTTCCGAAATAATCCCCGACAAAATAAATGTCTGGCCATCTCGTAAACGAACCACACCGGAATCGAGCTCGCGCTGATTAATTAAAGTTAGTTCGTTAGAAGAACCAATTCCACTTTCAAACACTTCAGTTCCACTAGGTTGGGCAACCCTTGGTTTAACTCGCACGGTAATAAAACCATTATCATCAATGCGATCTACGAAAATATTCAGGGTTAAACCGACTTCCCCAAGAACGGGGGTAGTTGTCCTGACGCCATTATCTGGATCAACTTCTGAGACAACACTTTCAATAACAGAGTCGGTTAGCTTTACTTTAGCTTCCTGACCTTCTTGAACAATTAAGGTCGGATCGGTCAAGATTTTTGCATTGCCACTTTGAATATTAGCCTCGATTTGAGCTTGGAATTTCCGAGGGTATTGGAAAAATGTTGGCAACTCATAAGTAAAAGTAGAGTTATCCTCCTCAATTGAAAACTCTGTGATTCCTGGAATAAATGGATTTTGGGCATTTATGGGAAAACGGTTGTAGTAAAACTGGTTGCTAATTAATCGTTCTGGGTATATGCCTGCCGCTTGTTGTAGTAGTGGATTTTGAAATTCGGGAATCAGTACATTATTGGGATTATTGAAATCGACAAAAGTGTTTGATTCGACGAAGGGATTAAGAATAAGAGGCGGATTCCCGGCTCGTCCTACCTCACTATTTATATCAACCACTCTTGCTGGAGCTGTATCTCCGAAACGCATGACGGCAGTGCCATTATCCTGGATAAAGTAACTGTCGTTAATGCCAAAGGAAAAACTACTGTTGTAATCTTGAACGTTATTTAAATTGACATCAACAATTTTGACATTGACGGCCACCTGACGACGGCGGGCATCCATCTGGGTGATCATCGAAGTCGCTAATTCTACATTGCGGGGTTCACCTACTAACGTCACCGTATTCAGACGAGGATCGGTGCTAACAACCAATCCCTCAAGGATTAAAACTGACGAGTCATTGTCTGGCTGTTGGACTGTCAATGGCACTAAGGTCGGCGGTTGTCGAATCACCCGCGCCGGGGCATTTTCTGCCAACTGAACATCTTCTTGTCCTTCAAACAAGATGTTAACCGATGCCCCTTGGGAAGCCAGGGCATTGGCAACCCCTTCGGCACTGGCTTGGTTTAAGCGGATAGTGCGGGTAATAATATTGCGAGCAGAGGGTAACAAGGATGTCCCAGCAAAAATCGTGTTACCGCGACGGCTGGCTTTTAACCCAGAAGCCATCAGCACCGAATTGAAAACATCCTGCACAGATTCATTCTCAATATCTAACGTAATTGTCGATTGAGCCGAGGGAGGCGTCACTTGGCCACCGGGGGGCGTGCCGGGGGTCTGTGTTCCTTCTGCGCCCTGACCATCGGTGAAAATTAAATTCATGCCCGCATAACGGGTTAACACCGCTAACACTTCCCGTGCTGGGGCTTCCCGCAATACCAACCGGGGGACGATCGCCTGACCGCCCCGCCCTAAGTCAATCATGTCAAAGGCCGCATTAATGTTAGATATCGCCAAATCCCCCACCGGCGGCGGCACTGCCCTAGAACGTACTGGAGCCACAGGAACCCGAGGATTGAGGATAGTGGGATTCATGCCCCCAGATTGTTGAACCGGATTGCCGTTTTGCTGAATGATGATTTCCGGATTGGGAAACAATGGTTGCTGACCAGAGGCCGGTGGCGGCGGGGCCGGGCGACTAGATGGGGTCATTTGGGCCACACTTGTTTGGGATGGCTCAGGAAAATTTAAGCTCGACTGGCTGGATAACGCCTCTAATTCCCTCACCAATTCCCCTGAAACCATAGTGTCAGGTTTCGGACTAACAGAATCTGCTAAGGCCGTTTTTAATGGAGCAGTCCATGCCTGACTTTCAGAAAAAGTGGGAACTTCGTCGGCGATCGCCGTTTCCCTGTCAACTAACCAGGGCGATTCAGATAAAGGTAGCAGCTTTTGTTCAAACGACTCGGATGTTTCCGCTTGCACAGGGGAAAGAGCGACCAAGAAACAAGCCGCCACCTCTGTCATTAACCAAAACCGAAAATTTTTCACAGAATTGCTCCTCACACACAATTAAAAACAATTATTGAATACTTATTTAAAAACCGTAAGACCCTGAGCTAAAATTTGCCATCATCAATCATCCCTATGGCGCTGGGGCCGGTTGACCTTCAGCGGGGGGTTGACCATCCGGGGGAGGGGGAGGCGCTAAAGCCGCAATCTCCTCCGGCGTCAGGGGCGAATACACCTCCAGAGTCAGATTAGTATTAAGAGTATCCGACGCATCGGCCTGGACTTGGACATTTTCCCCGTCCCGCACCACATTAACGGGAAACTCAGTTTTGACCAAGGACGACTGGAGATTCTTCATCAAGATCAAGGGCTGAAGCCGTTCGATATCCCGGATAAGATTATGGGTTTCCCCAAAGCCTCCCGCCATGGCAACCTTATAAGTCTGGCGCTTGAGACGATTTTTAACATCCGCGCCCAAGGTGTCATCGGCAATTACCGCCGGCTCCCCCTCTGGCACAAAGCTCAGCAATTTAACATTCCTAGCCGTAAACAAATTGTTGAAATTATATAAAATCGTTTCCATATCCTTACTGTTGGCATACAGTTCTAAGATGGTCGATTTGCGCCGCTCGGCCTGTTGTAACTTCACCTCCGCGTTGGCTAACTTTTTCGCTAGCTCTCCAGTAGACTGTTGATCCACCTGGGCTTGCTTTGCCGCCTCATCACTTTTCAATGTTTGATAATCATTCCAAGCTGGGAGAAAAAAGTTTAACAAAACATAAATCATCCCCACCAACCCCAAAATGCCCAAGGCAATACCACTTACCTGGGGGGTAAAAGTAATACCAAAAGCCGTAGGATAATCGGCGCTGGCATCAAACTCCTCATCAATAATTGTCGTTGTCGAGGAATACTCTTCGCTGTAACTAGTCATCGGACACCTCCAAAAACATCAATCAATCCCTAACTTAAGACTGGGGCGCAGCTTCCCCTTCCGCTGGCTCTAGGATCGGGGGGGGAGCGGCCGCAGGAACATCACTGGGCCGATCCAAAACCCCTTTGAGTTCCAAAAACTTAAAGCGGGCCACCAATCCCGCCGCCCCATTGCGAATCAATTCCCGCATCAACTCCTTATCAGGGGTTTCCGTAATCGCCGTTTGAATGGTGTAGCGGACTCCTGCAGGAATCAAGACAGTGGAAGTTCCCTGTTCAGTATCTGCTTCTTCAACTCCCCCACTTTCCAGCGTGGTTCCCTCGCCGGTAATCGGTAAAGGCGCTGCCGTTGCCGTCATCAACTTAGTTTGGTCAGCTTGTAAAAATTGAGAACTTTGCAGGGTCAACAAAAAATCATTCAAAGCGGCATAACTACCCGCAAAACCCGACAGGGTTAACTGTCCTCCCTCCTGTTGAATACTTTCTAGCTGCACTTCCGAAGGCAATTGATTGGTAATTTCTTGGAATAAGGCCGACCAGGGTTTGATTTGGTTAAACACATTAATCAAACCGTCAGCCTCCTGATGAATGGTGGCGGTTTTGGCTTCGATCGCCTGAATTTGTTGCTGTTCCCCTTGTAACTTGGCCAGTTGGGCCTCTAACTGCTGAATATTTGTCTGGGTTCGTCCCTTTTGCCAATTAACCGCTAAGATTCCAAGACCCGCTAGGGCTGGCAGCAATACCATCACCCCCGCCCCGATATACATCGGCATCTGCTTTTGGATACTATCCGCACTCAGGGTAATGGTGGTGGTCTGGGTTGACCGGGTTACATCGGCGGTGCGGTCTTTGAGAAAGTTAACGTCTAAGCTATACATGGGAATTTTTCAGCAGGGGGAACCAGCGCATTGCATCAGAAGGGGCAAGAAAAATTAGGGCAAGGCGTTCAGTGGATAACGACACCATTTACCTTAAACTTCCCGCAGACCGAGGCCGAGTACCGTCGCCAAACTCGGTCTTTCAATGGCGGAAAAATTTTGATCGGTGTCAATCATTAATGATTCGATGGGATCGACTTTAATGGTGGGAATGCTCAGGCGTTGGGTAAAATATTCATCCAGTTGAATCAACCCCCCCCCCGGCCCCGCCAAAAGTAACTGCACCAATTCCAATTCTTCACTCTGGTTGAGATAAAAGTTGATAGACCGCCGCAACTCATCCGTTAGTTCCCCCATCACCCGCATCAACGCGGTCATACCGGGGTTAACCGCCGTTCCTTGGGTGCTTAACGTATCAAATTGAGTCACCGGAATAGTCATGCCCTGCAAAATTTCAGGATTGCGGGAGGGGGGCAAATTCATGGCTCGGGAGAGGGCATTTTGCATTTGAAACGTCCCGATGGGCACTGTCCGCGAAAACTGGGGTACCCCATCCACAATAATGGCAATCTCAGTGCTATCAAATTCAATATCAATCAGCACTGCGGCTTCTTTGGAACCAAAGGCCCGGAGTTGTTCCCGAATGGTACGAATTAGGGCAAAACTATTAATCTCTAACACGTCAACCTGTAACCCCGCCTGCTGAAAGGTATCGAGATAGGAATCCGTCACCTCTTTGCGGGTAGCCACCAAGAGCACCTGTACTTTTTCAATGCCGTCTTCATCCTCAAACAAGCCTAGTTTTTGATAATCTAAATCCACCTCCTCCCGGGGGTAGGGCAAATATAGCGCCGCTTCGTGGTTAAGCACCATATCCCGTAATTCCTGATCATCTAGTTCCGCAGGCACCGGCAACATGCGAATAATGGCTTCCCGCATCGGTACTGCTGTGGCTACCTGCTTGGCAGTAATCTTATTTTCGTTTAGTAAATCTTGAATAATCTCCGCCAGGGCTGGAGAATCGACAATCTTACCTTCTTCAAAAATGCCTTCGGGAATCGAAGTATTGGCAAACTTTTTCAGCTTGTAACTTTGACCTTGGGTCGCTAGTTGGGCGATATTGAGTCGTTCGGGGGTAATTTCTAACCCCACACCTGAGGATTTTCGATTAAACAGATTAGTAAAACGGCTAAACATAGCGTTTGCGGTTACCGCTGGGAATAATTTTAAAAATCACTAAGGAGTAAGGATCGAAATCATTTAAGGGGAAATCAATAAACCTATCGTACTCCCCTGTTTCCCAGTGTCAAGAACTCAATCAGGATTTCAGGCTGGGTCTAGGGGGAGTTTACAGGGTTTGACTACGAATTTTGGAAGAAAATCCCGATGCCTTAAATTGTTCTAGTTGTAGAGGGAGGGGTTGTTCCGCTGGGACATTAATCCGCACTTCAAACTCACTTTGACCCGGGGGTATTTCTTTGATGTTGCCCAAACGGGTACGGTTTTGCATCGCGGGGGCATGGTCAGCATCATAAATACGCCCAAAGACATCGGCATCGTACACAGTCTTGCCGGTGCGGTTATTGGCAATGCCCGTCACCAAAAAACAATTGGCCGGGTCGCTGGAACCACTCCCTACATTTCCCTCTGCTAATTCCGCAGGACAGGGTTTGTAGTCGATGTTGGTTAGGGGCACTTCCGTCAGGGCCTGGGCGGGGAAGGCGATCGCCAGGGAGGAAAACACCAGTAGTAGGGTCAGGAAAATCGACCGGAGGGCAGCAAGGAACATAGAATACCTAAACGATGGCGACAAACTGAGTCTAGTAGCCCAAAGAATAATTCGGGGTAGCGGAACGTTGGGGAGGCAGGGGCGGATTACCAAACCGAGTGTAATTAGGTTCATTCCGCAGGGATTGGTCAAAGGGACTGCCTAAATCCATGGTTCGTAGGGGAGTGCCTTCGGTTTGCTGCCGCAGGGCATCATCATAAACCGCTTCCACAACGGCTGCATCCTCGGCAATCATGTTGTCCATGTAGGAACCGGGCCAACTCCGCCAGCCAAAAATCTTATTCGCTTGCCCCGACACACTGGTTAAATCATAAAAACGGCCAGTGGAATTATAAAAGGCACGGGTAAAGACATCGTTAAGATTATCACCGGGGGCAACGGCAATTTCCTTATCCTGGGAAAAGGCTCCTAGGAGTTGCTTTGATTCCATCATCCGCCGCTCTAATTGGGTCAAACAAGCACTTAACCCTGCGGCAAATTCGTTCCGGGTCAAAGGGCGATCGCCGCGATAGGTGCGATCAGGGTAGCCGACAATGCAACCATAATTTTCCACCAAATTTTTCAGAGCCTCAAAAGACCACTCCGCTGGCGACACATCCCGAAATTGACTAATACTGGTAACCTGATCCAGCAATTGGCTGTACTCTTGATAATCCTGGTTATAAGTCGCTTCCGCCATCTCTCCATTGACTGCTTCACCATGATTTATTGCCCCTGCCTGAGGGGAAAAGGGCACGGGCGCAAGGGGGTTCGCCTGGGCGAAAGACACCGTTATTGTATTAACGACCAATCCACCGATTAGCCCCAACCCCATCGATTGCACAGATCGGTTAACCATTACAGGATTCTCCTCAACCAAAAAAAAGACCGACAAAAATATGAAGTTAAGAAAGTTAACCCAATAAACTCATGGGTCGTGTGAGCGATCACCTTCGGTGTCTGCTGATTCAACGGACGCCACCAAAGGCTAAACCTAATGTAAACCCTGACTGGTTTAAATGTAACCTAATTTTCTGAGGTCGTAACGTTAATCTACATATCTACATTGGTTCGAGGTTAGATTGGCTCGTTTTATTAATTATTTTCCCTCTCCACTCCCTTGTCTGCGGGCCCCTCTAACTGGGTAGGGGTTTCAGAGGGATCAATTTCTGGTTGTTCAAATTTGTCAAACGTCAAAGGTTCTTGATCAACGCCGGTTTTCACCTTGGGAATAAACTTCGGACGCTGGGTTCGTTCCCACCCCACTGGCCGCTTGGAATTGTACCAAGCAATCAGCCCAATGAAGACCGCCGCAATCAAGCCGACCACGTACACCGCCACAAAATATGTTGGAAATTCACCAGCTACAGCGAAAACGGGGGAAGCATACATACTTGTTAAACGGTGAAATTGACACCATTAATCTTAACAAAATTTGTGATGCCTCGAATAGCCTTTCCTGAGCAGCACCTAGAAGTTGATAGGAATTTTGTAGTCCATACAACGACTCCTATCCCTGGGGTTTACTCTATGATGGGGACTACATTTAGAGTAAACTGGGGAAGAATAACACTATATCTATGGTTATACCCTGATATTTCTCCATAGCAGCCCTTGACGCTCCTTCCGTTATCCGCTAAATTCACCTAGCCATTGTCTCCGTCGTTCTATGCAACCAGCCCTAACCAGCCCTTCTCTCGCCCCCCCAATTTCTAATGCAACTCATCTAGCCAACTCCAGTCCTAGTCAAGGTCATCGTATCCAGGTGATCCGCCGGGATGGATCGGCGACCCCCCTTAATATCAGCAAAATTCGGGCGGTGGTGGATTGGGCTTGTATGGGTCTAGAGGTGAATTCCATTGCCCTAGAAGCGGGATTGACGACGCGATTGCGGGAAGGCATTAGCACAAGGGAAATTCAAGATAATTTGATTAGTTGCGCCCTGGAAATGTGTAGCCCCGATCAACCGGATTGGCGCTACGTGGCGGGACGGTTACATGTATGGAGTTTGTGGAAAGATACCCTTGTGAGTCGGGGTTACCAATATGGACAATATTTACGCACTGTGCAAACTAAGGTGGCAGCGGAAGAATACGATCCCCGCTTGTTGACCTACAGCGAAGAAGAGTTGCGGGAGGCGGGGTGCTGGATTAATTCGGATTGGGATACGGATTATGACTATGCCGGGGCGGTGTTGCTAACCAGTCGTTACCTGTTGCCCAATGAACTGCCCCAAGAGGCGTTGCTAACCTGTGCTTTGCTGCTGGCCTCTGTGGAAGCCCCAGAAAAACGCTTGCAATGGGCCCGACGCTTTTATGAGGCGATCGCCGCCCGGCGAGTTTCATTAGCCACCCCGATTTTGGCCAATTTGCGGGTTCCCGGTGGGTCTTTGACCTCCTGCTTCATTGTGGCAATGGAAGATAGCCTGGAAAGTATTTTTGGCGAAATTACCAATACGGCTCGGATTTCTAAAAATGGTGGTGGCGTAGGGGTTAATGTGTCCCGCATTCGGGCTACGGGCAGTTGGGTGATGGGTAAGCCTAACGCATCCGGTGGGGTTATTCCCTGGATTAAACTCCTCAACGATACGGCGATCGCCGTTAACCAAGGGGGGCGGCGGGCCGGGGCCGTTACCGTTGGTTTAGATATTTGGCATTTAGACGTGCCAGAATTTCTGGAAATGCAAGCCGAAAACGGTGATCAACGGCGCAAAGCCTATGATATTTTCCCCCAGTTAATCTTGCCCGATGAATTTATGCGACGGGTGGTCAATAAAGCAGAATGGACTTTGGTTGACCCCTATGAAGTTCGGGAAAAATTAGACATTGAATTGGCGGAACTGTGGGGCGAAAAATTTGAGCAAGCCTATCAATTAATTGAGTCGGAATTAGGCAAAAAAATCACTCTCTATAAGCGCATTAACACCCGGGAATTGTTCAAGCAAGTGATGCGGACCCAGGTGGAAACGGGGATGCCCTATTTGTCGTTTAAAGACACCATTAATAAAGCTAATCCCAATAAACACGTCGGTTACATTCCCGGTGTAAATTTATGTACTGAATCATTCAGCAATGTCACCCCTGGCCAAGAAGCCCATTGTTGCAATCTAGTCAGCTTGAATCTTGCCAATATTGACATCCAAGATATCTCCGGTGTGAGTCAAATTGCCGTGCGGATGTTAGACAACACCATTGAATTGACCCATCCTCCCTTTACCGATGCCAAAAATCACAATAACCGTTATCGCACCATCGGCGTGGGGTGTATGGGTTTAGCGGATTGGTTGGCCAAACGGCGCTTAAATTACGACAACTTAGCCGATATTAGCCGTTTGTTTGAAGAAATTGGTTATTGGTGTACCCAGTCCTCCATGGAACTCGCCAAGGAACGGGGAGCTTTTCCCGCCTTTCCCGGTAGCGATTGGTACAAAGGTTTACTAGTTGGGTCTAAACCGGTTCAATGGTTCCAACAAAACGCTGCTAAACCCGAACGCTGGGAAAAGTTAGCCGACGATATCCAGACCCACGGTATTCGTAATTCCCACATCACGGCGATCGCCCCTAATACTTCTTCTTCCCTGGTCCAGGGGTGTACGGCCAGCATTTTGCCCGTTTACAGTCGCTTTTTCTACGACAAATGGGCCAAAGGCACCGTCCCCATCGCCCCGCCCTTTATTGGCAATTGTTTCTGGTTCTATCCAGAAAATAAAACGATGGATCAAACTAAAGTGGTCAAAGCCGTCGCCGCCATGCAGCAATGGATTGATACGGGTATTTCTATGGAATTGTTGTTTAATCTTAATGCAGGGATTTACTTCCCCGAAGAACCGGAACGCAGCCTCAATGCCAAGGACATTTTTGATGTTTTGGTTTTAGCTTGGCAGGAAGGTTGCAAGGCTATTTATTACATCCGCACAGTACAAAAAGATGACTTCAAGGATTCCAGCGAAGGTTGTGTGGCTTGTGCCAATTAG
>JBJOGT010000037.1:0-3296 GCA_046048115.1 Cyanobacteriota bacterium
CTACTCCAATTCTTTGCTAAGCTTTGTAACTAATCTGGCGATCGCCGTAATATCTGTTAACAAATCGTTGACGCTATCCCCAAGAGCTAATACCATCCTCCCGGAGCTTAAAATCCATGCCCAATCTTGAACTGTCCTTGGCAAACCCGTCTCAGACCCCTGATGTAGTGACGAATTCGTTAGACACCCACCTTGCTCCCACAGAGACATTTGTGGCGCGTCACATTGGGCCAAATGTACAAGAACAAGCACAGATGCTCAAGGTTGTAGGGCTTAACTCTTTGGCGCAACTCATTGATCAAGCCGTTCCCCCCGCCATCCGGTTACCCAATCCCCTCCAACTCCCCGAACCCCAGAGTGAATATGCGGCGATCGCCCAATTAAAATCCATCGCTTCCAAAAATCAGGTTTTCCGTTCCTACATTGGCATGGGATACTACGACACCATCACCCCGCCGGTCATTCTGCGTAACATTTTAGAAAATCCCGGTTGGTACACCGCCTATACCCCCTATCAAGCGGAAATTGCCCAGGGTCGCCTCGAAGCCCTGTTGAATTTTCAAACCATGATTATGGAATTAACGGGGTTAGAAATTGCCAACGCCTCCCTGTTAGATGAAGGCACCGCCGCCGCCGAAGCCATGAGCCTCAGTTATGGGGTGAGCAAAAGCAAAGCCAATGCCTTTTTTGTCGCCCAAGATTGTCACCCCCAAACCATTGAAGTGATTAAAACCCGGGCCAATCCCCTGGGCATTGAAGTGATTATGGGCGATCATCGCACCTTTGATTTTAGTACCCCCATTTTTGGGGCCTTGTTGCAATATCCCGCCACCGATGGCGCCATCTATGACTATCGCAGCTTTATCGACCAGGCCCACCAGCAAAAGGCTTTAGTTACCCTCGCCGCCGATCCCCTCAGTTTGACCCTATTAACCCCACCGGGAGAATTGGGGGCAGACATTGCCATTGGTAGTACCCAACGGTTTGGGGTTCCCCTCGGTTACGGTGGCCCCCATGCAGCTTATTTCGCTACGAAAGCCGATTATCAACGCAAAATCCCCGGTCGTATTGTCGGCGTATCCAAAGATGTTCATGGTAATCCCGCCCTACGGTTAGCCTTGCAAACCCGAGAACAACATATCCGCCGGGATAAAGCCACCAGTAATATTTGTACGGCCCAGGTATTGTTGGCGGTGATCGCCTCGCTGTACGCCGTTTACCACGGGCCAACGGGGTTAAAAAATATTGCCCTGCGGATTCACCAGTTAACCGCTATCCTAGCTGCTGGCTTAAAGCGCCTTAATTATGCCGTGGGTAGTGAACCCTTCTTTGACACCATTCGGGTCGGCGTGGGGGAACAGAGCGCTCCAGCGATCCTAAAAGCGGCGGAAAATCGGGGCATTAATCTTCGTCCTTTAGGCAACGGAGAAGTGGGGATTAGTTTAGATGAAACGGTCACGGTGCAAGATTTGATGGATCTATGGCAAATTTTTGCTGGCAAAGATGATTTACCCTTTACCCCCGATGAATTGTGGGCAGAGGCCATGATGGGCTTTTCCCCTGGGTTGACCCGTCAGAGTGACTATTTACAAGATCCCGTCTTTAATCAATACCATTCTGAAACTGAGCTACTCCGCTATTTACACCACCTCGAAAGCAAAGATTTAGCCTTAAATACTTCGATGATTCCGTTGGGTTCCTGCACCATGAAACTCAATGCCACAGCGGAAATGATCCCCGTTACCTGGCCAGAATTCGGCAAAATTCACCCCTTTGCTCCCGCCGGTCAAACGGAAGGATATCAGATTCTATTTGAACAACTAGAAACCTGGTTAGAGGAGATTACTGGCTTTGATGCCATTTCCCTACAGCCCAATGCGGGGTCCCAGGGGGAATATGCGGGGCTACAAGTGATTCGTCAATATCATCTGAAACGGGGGGATGCCCAGCGGACGATTTGTTTAATTCCTGAATCGGCCCATGGTACTAACCCGGCCAGTGCAGTGATGTGTGGCATGAAGGTGGTTCCTGTGCAATGTGACGGGGACGGCAATATTGACGTTACGGATTTAGCCAGTAAGGCAGAAAGATATGGCGACACCTTGGCTGCGTTAATGGTCACTTACCCTTCCACCCACGGGGTTTTTGAAGAAACCATCGGTGAAATTTGCGACCTTATCCATCGCTTTGGTGGCCAGGTCTATATGGATGGGGCCAATATGAACGCCCAGGTTGGTCTCTGTCGCCCGGCGGATTTTGGGGCGGATGTGTGCCATCTCAATTTACATAAAACCTTCTGCATTCCCCACGGTGGTGGTGGACCGGGAATGGGACCCATTGGAGTCAAAGCTCATCTACAGCCCTTTTTACCCTGCACTCAATTTCCCTTTGGCGAAAGTTCTAGCGATTCCATCGGTGCCATTTCCGCTGCCCCCTATGGTAGTGCCAGCATTCTGGTTATTTCTTGGATGTACATTGCCATGATGGGATCTGAGGGGTTAACCGATGCCACAACTGTGGCGATTTTGAATGCCAATTACATGGCTAAACGCTTGGAAAATTACTATCCTATTTTGTTCAAAGGGACTAATGGTTTGGTTGCCCATGAATGTATTTTGGATCTCCGTCCGTTGAAAAAACAAGCGGCGATCGAGGTGGAAGATGTGGCTAAACGTTTAATGGATTTTGGCTTCCATGCCCCCACCGTTTCTTGGCCAGTCTTAGGAACCATGATGGTGGAACCGACGGAAAGTGAATCCCTCGCAGAGCTAGACCGCTTTTGTAATGCCATGATCGCCATTTATGAAGAAGTCCAGGCGATCGCCAATGGACAACTAAATCCGGAAGATAATCCGCTCAAAAATGCCCCCCATACGGCCCCATCGGTAATTTGTGGCGAGTGGAACCATGGCTATTCCCGTGAACAAGCTGCTTATCCGGCTCCTTGGACAAAATCCCATAAGTTTTGGCCGGCGGTGGGTCGCATTAATAATACCTACGGCGATCGCAATTTGGTCTGTTCCTGTGAGGGCATGGAAGCCTATAAAGAGGGTTAGTTTAAGCTAGTCAAAACGGCGATCGCCTTTAGTTTCCAGTCGAGGGGCGATCGTCAATTAGCGATAGGATGAATTGTTCAAGGAAATAATTATGAATTATCGTCAGCGAATTACTATTAACCCTTCAATTCGTAGCGGGAAACCTTGTATTATTAATACCAGGATTACCGTTAATGATGTGTTAGATTACCTCGGCGGAGGAATGACGATTGACGAAGTTTTAGATGATTTTCCTGATCT
>JBJOGT010000038.1:0-3334 GCA_046048115.1 Cyanobacteriota bacterium
AACTATATTGTCCGTAATGGGGAAGTGGTGATTGTGGATGAATTCACCGGGCGGATTATGGTAGGGCGACGTTGGAGTGATGGTCTCCACCAGGCGATCGAGGCCAAGGAACGGGTGGAAATTCAAAAGGAAAGCCAGACCTTAGCGACCATTACTTACCAAAATTTCTTTTTGCTCTATCCCAAGTTATCCGGTATGACGGGGACGGCAAAAACCGAAGAAACAGAACTGGAGAAAGTTTATAACCTACAAGTTACCATTACCCCCACTAATCGCCCTTCTAGTCGGCAGGATTGGTCGGATGTGGTCTATAAAAACGAGGAAGCCAAGTGGAAAGCGGTGGCCCGGGAATGTGAAGAGTTACACGAACAAGGTCGTCCCATTCTCGTGGGAACCACCAGTGTGGAAAAATCCGAGGTAATTTCGCGGTTGTTGCAGGAAAGTGGTATTCCCCATCAGTTGCTCAATGCCCGCCCGGAAAATGTGGAACGGGAGTCGGAGATTGTGGCCCAAGCAGGGCGCAAAGGGGCCGTAACGATCGCCACTAATATGGCCGGTCGAGGCACAGATATTATTCTGGGGGGGAATGCGGATTATATGGCGCGGTTAAAGGTGCGGGAATATTTGATGCCCCAAATTGTGCGCCCCGAAGATGATGAATTGATTGGCACAACGGGTTGGACCAGTGGCCGGCAAAAACCCCGGGGTTTTGGCAATAACAATGGCAACAGTCAGAAAAAAGTTAAAACCTGGCAAGTGTCCCCGGACATTTACCCGACGACCATTACCGATGAAACGGAGGACATGCTCAAGCAGACGGTGAAGTTTGCGGTGGATCAGTACGGGCTACAAAGTTTAACAGAACTGGAAGCTGAAGATAAACTGGCGATCGCCTCGGAGAAGGGCCCCACCGATGATCCGGTAATTTTAAAATTGCGGGAAATCTACAACCGCATCCGCAAAGAATATGAAGTGCTCACCGATGCGGAACACGAAGAAGTCATTCAACTGGGGGGGTTACACGTCATCGGGACGGAACGTCATGAATCCCGCCGGGTGGATAACCAACTCCGGGGCCGGGCCGGTCGTCAGGGTGACCCGGGTTCCACGCGCTTTTTCCTCAGTTTGGAAGATAATTTGCTCCGTATCTTTGGCGGCGATCGGGTTGCGGGTTTGATGAACGCCTTCCGGGTCGAAGAGGATATGCCCATCGAGTCAGGGATGTTGACCCGTTCCCTGGAAGGAGCCCAGAAGAAGGTGGAAACCTACTATTACGACATCCGTAAACAGGTGTTTGAATATGACGAGGTCATGAACAACCAACGGAAAGCCATTTATGCGGAACGGCGACGGGTATTAGAAGGACTCGACCTCAAAGAGCAAGTATTGGTCTATGCCGAAAAAACCATGGACGAAATCGTCGATGCCTATGTTAATCCCGAATTACCGCCGGAAGAATGGGATGTACAAAATATGCTGGACAAAGCCAAGCAATTTGTTTACTTGTTAGAGGACTTAACCGTTGAAGATTTAGGTGATATGACGGTCTGGGAAATGAAAACCTTTTTCCATGAAGAAGTCCGCAAAGCCTACGATGTCAAAGAAAATCAAGTGGATAATGTCCGCCCTGGGTTAATGCGGGAAGCGGAACGTTTCTTTATCCTGCAACAGATTGACAATCTCTGGCGGGAGCATTTGCAATCCATGGAGGCGCTGCGGGAATCCATTGGTTTACGGGGTTATGGACAGAAAGACCCGTTGATTGAATACAAACAAGAAGGGTATGAAATGTTCTTGGAAATGATGATCGACATTCGCCGTAACGTGGTCTATTCTCTCTTCCAATTCCAACCCCAGCCCCAACCTCAAACCGTTTAATCCTTTGGCGACTTTACACGGCAATTGGCAAATTTCATCCCCCCATGGCTCGGGAAATCTGTTTCTCTGGGCGGATAGTTGGGGGAGTCGTACCCCAAAAGTTGAAACCCCTGACCACCCGTTTGCGTTGGTGGATGATCGCCTTTGGGATTTTTTAAGAACCCTACCGCTAACCTTACCGGCGCTGAAAAATGCCGATATTCGCTCCCACACCCTGACGTTACCCAGTGGAGAGATCAATGGCATACCGGTGCCGTTGGTAACAGGACAGGATCTGACTGACCTGCCAACGGAACAGTTAAGCTTTCAGCCCTGGCAGGTTCCGGGCATTTACTTAACCCCTGCCCAAACGGTGACGCTGTTGCAGTCCATTCCCTTGGGGGGAACGTTGCCGGGGACGGTGGGACAAGAGTTTTATTTTTATGCCCACCTTTATCGATGGTGTTTGGATTTGGTGGTGCGGGGAAAATATTTGCCGGGGTTACGAGACGGTGAGGTTGGGTACAAAGCGGTTTGGTTACCCCTATTGGACAGTACCCAGGATCAAACCCGTCTGGCTCAGTTCACCCAATCTATTCCCGCCTGTTGTTTGGCGGTTCCCCTACCCGAAACAAACCCGCCTCAGACGTTAGTGTTAGATCTCCTGCAACAGCTTGTACAGGCACAAATCACTCACACCAGTCCCCCCTTACCGAGTCATAAGGAACCCTGGCTACAAACCTGGTTAACAGGGTTAACCCAGTCCGATGTTCAACCATGCGGTTCAGATAAAGCCATGCAACGGCTCAGCACCGCCCTTGATCATTGGTTTTTGCCGGTACAAACCTATGTGGCCCAACGGGATAATCAAGCCCTAGCCCAACGACAATTCCGGGGGGCGTTGAAATTATTACCACCCGTCAAACCTGAAGGCACCTGGCGACTGGCCTATGGGTTGCAGGCATTGGACAATGACCAATTTTGGGTTCCCGCCGAAGCGATTTGGTCGGCAGAATCAGAAACATTACCGTGGCAGGGTCGTGCAGTGAACCAACCGGAAGAAAGTTTATTGCGGGGCTTGGGGGTTGCCGCCGACCTCTATGAGCCGATCGCCGACAGTTTGGAAACCCGTTGTCCCACAGGCTGTGATCTCGATGCCATCCAAGCCTATGAAGTAATTAAGGCGATCGCCGGACAATGGCGCGATCGGGGGCTGGGGGTGATCCTACCGGCGGGGCTAGAGCAGGGGGGGACGGCTAAACGGTTAGGGGTGAAGGTGTTGGGCGAAGTGAAACGAAAGAAAGGGGAACGGCTTACCCTCAAAAGTCTGATTAGCTATGATTTGCAACTGGTAATGGGAGAAGGGGAAACGGCACGGGTCTTAACCGCAGCAGACTTTGAAGGATTATTGGCGCAAAAATCTCCCCTGGTGGAACTGGATGGGGAATGGATTACCCTACAACCTGCCGACGTGCGG
>JBJOGT010000039.1:0-14070 GCA_046048115.1 Cyanobacteriota bacterium
CCATAAATTAAATGCGTGAGGGAGGAAAAACCAATCAGGGATAACAACCATGATTCAGCCCCATCTTATCGCCCACGTTGACGCGCCGCGTAGGGGATATCTAGAAGGCACCCCCTGTCTCAGAGCCATGGTGACGGTGGGATAGTAGTGCCACGGTGAAATTACTTAGACATGGTCGTAGACCTCAACGTAGACATTGGTTGCGGACAATGAACTTAACTGCTCAATCATTCCGTTGAGACTACAATCACCTAGTTCAAGTTTTCCTCCTTCCCTGGAGAAATAAAAATGTTTGTAAATTCTCTGGATTTAATTGGTACTCAACTGATTCAAGCCGTTACGGTTGAAATAGAAAATTTTGCTGGTACCGATGCTAAGTTAAAAATCTTTCTGACGGAATACGATAACAATGGCGATGGCCAAGCCGATGGGGTATGGGTTTCCGTTGACTCTCGGGAATACACATTCCTGACCGATGGGGGTGAACTAACCGGTCTCTTCTTTTGTATCCAAAATGATAAGACGGCGATCGCCCGTAATGATAATGATATTGACCAAATTAGTTCACAGTTTTTAGCCAATCAAATATTCCAAGCCCCCAATTCCGCCCAAATTAATACCGCCAATGGGTTTGATCTCGCCGTTGGCATCGGTGCGGTGGGGCAGAGTATGGGCTATCAAACGGCGGATTTTCTCCTCGAAAACGTTACCCTAGCAGACCTGGCGGGGGAGAGATTAGGGGTTACCACTGAGGTATTGGGCGCGACGAATACAACGGCTCAGGAAATTGTTACAGTTTCTCCCTTAACCACTGCCCTGAATTTATCTCCGAAATTCCGCATTGGGGACTTAACGGGAACCTTTAAGGTTAATTCCCTGGGGCAAATTACAGCGGATTATTTATTTGATGGCGGGGCCTATGAAGGGGAATTGGCCGTCTTCAGTTTGGCGGGGATGGAATACCTGGAATTAGGTTCCCTGGCATTTATCCAAGAAGCGGCAAGACGGGCGTTAAGTGATAGTACCCTAGGGCGGGTTTTAGTCCGTGACCAACTAGAAGGGGCCAAATTTTCTGATTCAAGCCGCAACTTTAATCAAGGAACCTACGGGGGGACTAAAACCTTTCAAATGACGGCGGGGGACACCGTCGGGTTGATCTGGATTCAAGATACGACCCTGCAAGAAATTTATGATAATCCCACCAAAACTAACCAAAACGGGAAGCTGCCCCTCCTGTCCATTAACGAAGCGAACCTACTTAATAAAACCACTCCCCAGGTGGTCAAGTTGGACATTAATGGTACGTTGGGGTTTGAAGATATTCCCATCGGAGCGGCCATCGGCACCGACTTAAACTACACCGACCTTGTGGTCAATATTAAAGGGTTGGATAGTCGTCTGCCCTATGCCTACCAAACGCCGAGCACCAATTCCCTTTGGAAAGCTAGCGCCGTGGGTCAAGCGGTTCTAGCCGATGCAGCCAAAGTCAAGTACAGCGCTGGGGTATTTGAGGTGGGGGAAACCGGGGGCATGACCTTTGATTTCCTCTACGATGGTGGTTGGTTCCGGGGCGAGTTAGCGGTGTTTAGTTTGACCGGGATGGAGCAATACCAAGTGGGCTCCCAAGCCTTTGTACGGGAAGCGGCGAATCGGGCCCTATCCAACTCTAATAAGGGTTATGTGTTGTTGAAGGATGTCAATGAAGGGGCAAAATTCGATTTTAAAGTTAGTTGGGAAGCGAATTTCAACAGTGGCCCATACCAGGGGATTAAAACCTTTGCCATGACCCCCGGTGATGAGTTCGCGGTGATGATGATCCAAAACAACACTGTCCAGGCGATCGCCAACAATGTGAACTTAATCTACCAATGGGGTAATGCGCCCATCTTTTCCGTACCGGAGTTAAATCTCGGCCTTAGCCAAAATGCTTCCCTCTTGGATCAAAAAGCGGTGGAAAGTGTGTTGGGGCAATACGTCCAACTAGACGGCACAGGAACCATCGCCATGGAAGACATTCAGGTCAACCGCGCCAATTCCGACAAAGACTATAACGACGTTATTTTCCAAATCAAAGGGGCCTTTACCGAACTGATTGACTTAGAAGATGCGATTAACGTCAACCGAGATTGGCGAGACGACACAGCGGGCAAAGACCTACTCCGTTATGCTAACCGGGCCCAGTTTGACCAAGGCGTGTTTCAAGTCGGGGCCAGCGGCACAGTGGTCATTGATTGGTTACTGGATGGCGGTATGTACGACAACGCTGAAGTGGGCATCTTTAGCCTATCGGGGTTAGACCAGTATGAAACTGGCTCCACCCAATTTGTGAAAGCGGTGTTAGACCGGGTTAAAAGTAATAGCACCCTGGGTTACCGCGTCGTTTCGGACACCACAGCAGATGCCCGTTATTCCCCCAGTTGGGATTGGGAAGCACTGTTCAACGGTGACAATTACCTAGGTCGTCAATCCTTTGCTATGACCCCCGGTGATCAATTTGGTTTCGTCTTGCTACCGGATGCGAGTTTTGACAGTGGCGGTCTGACCAATTGGAATGGCAACTGGGGGCGGCGTCCTTTCTTCTCCATGGAAGCGGCCAATCCGGATCGGTCTAAGCAATTTGGTGAGATCTATCCTGATGCGGGGAATGGCTTAGTGGTAGGCTTTGAAGACGTTCACATGAGCCAAGGTTCCAATCGGGATTACCAAGATATTGTCCTCGGTATTCAAGGCGCAACCAGCGTTAACGTGCCCTTAATTGCAGACATCATTCACAAAGAGCATAACTGGCTCACCACTGATGCAGGACAATTTGTAGTGAATAATTGGGGATAGGATCCATTGCCAGGGTCTAACCTGATGCTGGCGTTAACCCATAGGCCACAGGCGCGGGGGTTAGATTGGCAACGTTGATGGCCAGTGTTTCGGGGCAGTTTTTGTGTTAACAACCCTTCCTTGCTAGGAAAGCAGGGAAGTTTTCCCAATATATTCTATTCAGGGATTCCCAGAAGCTCAGATAGCAATAACTCAAGGCCCGATTTTGCTAGGCGGGGACGGAACTTCTCCGGTATAGTGACGTTCAATTACGGCAAATTGCATTCAGGGAAATAATCATGGTCAAGTTAGGTGAGTTGTTGGCATCCGTTCCAGAAGTGTTGGCCGCTGCGCCGTGGCTGACTACGGAACCTGAACGTTATCCAGTTTTGGGCGATAGGGTGACCGCCCTGTCCACCAACTCCCATGCCTGTGGGGCGGGATCACTGTTTATTGGAATGCCCGGAACTCGGGTTGATGGGGGGGAATTTTGGCCCGGTGCATTAGAATCGGGGGCGATCGCCGCTGTGGTGAGTGCTGAGGCTTTGGCCAAAGTCCCTGCCAAGGCCGACCATTGTGTGATCCCGGTGGCGGATTTAGTCCCCGTCTGCGCTAAGATTGCGGCGGCTTTTTATAATTACCCGGCCCAAACCCTCAAGCTAGTTGGGGTCACTGGAACCAACGGAAAAACCACTGTGACCCATTTAATTGAATATTTCCTCAACCACGGCCATCGCCCCACCGCCCTCTTGGGAACCCTCTATACCCGTTGGCCCGGCTATCAAAAAACGGCCACCCATACCACTCCCTTTGCCCCGGATTTACAAAAACAATTAGCCGAAGCGTTGCAAGGGGAGAATCAATGTGCTGTGATGGAGGTCAGTTCCCATGCATTAGCCCAGGGACGGGTTTTGGGCTGTGAGTTTGACTGTGCGGTGTTTACTAACTTGACCCAAGATCATTTGGATTTCCATGGCACCATGGACAAGTATTTTGCCGCTAAAGCGTTGTTATTTGAGCAGCATTACCTTAAAGGTCGAGCCATATTAAACCTGGATGATATTTACGGCAAAAAGCTCATCGATCGCCTGAAAACCGACCAAGTTTATACCTACAGCGTCACCCACGACAGCGCCGATTTTTACACCAAGGAACTCGACTATCAACCCACGGGGGTCAACGGGATTATGGTAACGCCCCAGGGAGAATTCCCCTTCCAGTCGCCTTTGGTGGGACAGTTCAACCTCGCTAACCTTTTGGCGGCGATCGCCTCAGGGTGTCATTTAGGATTAGACGTAGCATCCATGTTAGCGGCCTTGCCCCAATTTCCCGGCGTCCCCGGTCGCATGGAACAGGTCAAAATCCAAGACCCCCAGGATATTGCGGTGATGGTGGATTATGCCCATACCCCCGATAGTTTAGAAAATGCCCTCAAAGCAGCCCGTCCCTTCATTCCTGGGCGCTTAATTTGTGTGTTTGGCTGCGGTGGCGATCGCGATCGTACCAAACGACCCTTGATGGGCAAAATTGCCGCTGAACTGGCGGATCTCGCCGTGGTCACCTCCGATAATCCCCGTACCGAAGACCCCGAACAGATTTTGGCCGATGTGGTACAAGGCATTCCTGCTGAGATTGATCCCTGGGTGATTGGCGATCGCTCCACCGCCATTCATAAAGCCATTCGGGAAGCAAAACCGGGGGATGGGGTGCTAATTGCGGGTAAGGGCCATGAAGACTATCAAATTCTCGGCACGGAAAAAATCCACTTCGATGACCGCGAACAAGCTCGGGAAGCCCTCATTCTCCGTTACAGCTAGGACTTATCCTGTTTAACACCAAAGGGATCACGATCCTTCCCAGAAACGATCCCAGTGCTTGATTTAATTTCTGCCGTTAGAGGTCACTGGTTGAGTCATTTTTCAACGTTCAATTCCGCTTTTCTGGGAGAATGGCTTTGATTAAACCTTTTGTGACGTGATCCCATTTCCATGACTCCGAAACTCATTATCCATGGTGGTGCCAGTTCCCTCGACGATAAAGGGGGTTTGGCCTCCGTGCGTCAGTCCCTGCGCGAGATTGTGGCAACGGTGTATCAAATTCTGTCCGATGGGGGCAGTGCCATGGAGGCGGTGGTACGGGGCTGTGAATTGCTGGAAAATGAACCCCGTTTCAATGCCGGGACGGGATCGGTGTTGCAGTCCGATGGCCAGGTGCGGATGAGTGCGTCGTTGATGGACGGCGATCGCCAGAATTTTAGTGGCGTAATTAATGTATCGCGGATTCAGAACCCGATCCAGATGGCGAAGTTTTTGCAGGGTCAAACCGATCGCATTTTGTCGGATTATGGCGCGGCGGACTTAGCGCGGGAATTGCAATTACCGATTTATGACCCGGCCACAAATTTTCGCATTCAGGAATGGATGGAGGAACGGGGGGAAGATGTGCGTAAAAAAATGGCGCGGTTAATTGCCGATCCCACCGCAGAAATTGAAGCCAGGAAAGGCACCATTGGGGTCGTAGCGTTGGATCAAACAGGACGCATTGCGGCGGGAACTTCCACCGGGGGCAAAGGGTTAGAACGCATCGGTCGGGTCAGTGATTCGGCCATGCCAGCGGGGAATTATGCCACTCGCTTTGCGGGGGTCAGTTGTACAGGGGTCGGGGAGGACATTATCAATGAATGTTTAGCCGCCAAGGTGGTGATTCGGGTGAAAGATGGCCACGGTCTAGCCACGGCTATGGAAAAGTCGATCGCCGAGGCATTGGAAAATCAAACTGACCTAGGGGCGATCGCCTTAGACCATCAAGGGCATATTGCCTGGGGTAAAACCTGTCCTGTTTTATTGGCCGCCTACCACACTGGCACGGCGATCGGCGATACGTTGGAGTTAACCGACAGCGATCATTTTGGCAGTATTTAATCGAAAAAAATCCCCTTTTTACAGGGGATCAGTTTTAAATAATCAGGAACTTTCGAGCGGTTTAAACAGTAAATTTAATCTGTCACAATTTTGCCGCGAAAGACGAGGTAGTTATAGATGTTATAAAACAGCAAAATCGGAATCAAAAAGCCGATAAAAGTCAGCATAAACACCAACGAACTGGGGGCAGCGGCGGCCTCGTAAATGGTGACGCTGGGGGGAATAATGTTGGGGAAAATGATAAAGCCTAGGCCAATAAAAGAGAGGGAAAAAACCAAAAATGTCCAAATAATCGGGGTTTGTTCTTCCCGGCGGTACAGACTCCGCAGTAATAGACCAATTAACCCCAGTCCCAAAATGGGGATGGCAGCGAATACGTAGACCAGAGGGGCGGTAAATAGTTGACTCCGGGCCTGTTCCGAAAATGCCGGGGTGGAAACGGTAATAAAAATGGCCCCTGCTAACGTTGTCCAAGTGGCGATCGCCGCTGTTTTGTAATGGGTATTTTGCAGTTCCCCAGTGGTTTTTAAAATGAGATAGGTGGAACCAATGAGTACATATCCTTGTACAAGGGTTAAGGCCACAATAATCGATCGCCAGGTGAGCCAATCCCACATGCTCCCGGCAAAGTGCCCTTGGGCGTCAACGGTAATGCCTTCAAATACACTCCCTAGGGCAAAGCCTTGACCCAACGCCGCCAGAAAACTACCCACACCGAAAGTAATATTCCAAATTAATTTACGGTTGGCATTTTCCCGAAACTCAAAGGAAACAGCCCGCAAAATTAACCCCACTACCATAATTACAGCGGGTAAATAAAGGGCATTCAAAATGGTGGCATAGGCCAGGGGAAACGCCCCAAATAGTGACCCCCCCATCAGCACTAACCAAGTTTCATTGGCATCCCAGACATTGCCCAAACTGGTCATTAAAATACTGCGGCGTTCTTCACTAGTGGCGGTTAAGGATAAAATTCCTACCCCTAAATCGAAGCCATCCAATAGCACATATAAAAACAGGAAAAGCCCTAAAATAAAAAACCAAACTTGGGGCAAAAATTGTTGTAACGGTTCTAACGGTGGCATGGTTTTTACTCTTTAATGTCAGCGGGACGGCGATTGAGTTCGTGGCTAATGTTGGTTCCTAGAAGGGCAATGTCAGCATTGCGGGGAGCGGGTAAGGTGAGGTCGGGGCCATTGCGGACAATACGACTACCGAAATAGAGGGTGGTAAACAGAAATACGATATACATAACGCTTAAGCCCACCAAGGAAAATAAGACTTCCCCAGGGGGCAAATTCGACGCCGATTCCACTGTCCGCAATTCCCCGTAAACAATCCAGGGTTGCCGTCCCACACAGCGCACAATCCAACCCGTTTCCACGGCAAGGTAACCCAACGGTGCAGCAAACACCCAGGCCCGCAGCAACCAGCGTTGTTGGCTAATCTGATCACCCTGTAATTTCCCCCGTAACCATTGCAGAGTCGTAACGGCCATCAAAGCGGCGAAGAATAACCCGATCGCCACCATGATGCGAAAGGAATAATAAATTAAGCCGACCATGTGGGGACGGTTTTGGGGTTCCCACTCCTTTAACCCTTGAATGGGTTTATCTAAACGGGGTTTGAGTTCCAAAATGTAACTTAAGGCTCCTGGAATGCTGAATTCCCAATCATTTTTTTCTGCTTTATCGTTGGGCAGGGCCACCACACTCCAAGCGGCCGGGGTTTCGGCGGGAACGGTTTCCCACAGGGCTTCCATCGCCGCTAATTTCGCCGGTTGATGGACAGAGACTTGCTCGGCACTCAGGTGACCGATGAAAATCTGTAACGGGGCTACGGCGATCGCCACGGCGAGGATCACCTTCAAAGACTGGGCGAAAAATTGGGGTTGACGCCCGGTGAGAATACACCACGCACTGATGCCCCCAATGACAAACAAGGACGTTTCAAAGGTGGCAAAAAACATGTGCAAGAAACTATTGACCATAAACGGATTGGCGATCGCCGCAAAATAGTCCTGCACCACAAATTTGCCATCGACAAAAATACCGCCCGCCGGGGTTTGTAACCAAGAATTGGCGGACAAAATCCAAAAGGTGGATAAATTCGCCCCAAAGGCCACCAAAATCGTCGAAAGATAATGAATTAGCGGCGGCACCCGCTCCCAGCCAAATAGCATAATGCCCAGGAAACTGGCTTCGAGCATAAAGGCCATGGTGCCCTCAAAGCCCAACACGGTGCCAAAAAAGTCCCCCACGGATTCCGAAAAGGGGGCCCAATTCAAACCAAATTGAAAGGCCATGGGTAGCCCCGTCGCCACCCCAATGCCGAAATTGAGGACATATAACTTGGCCCAAAACCGGGCATGGTGATAATAGTTCAAATTTTTAGTTTTGAGCCATAATCCTTCGATAATGACCAAATAAATGCCCATGCCAGTGGTTAAAACCGGCCAAAGCATGTGAAAAATCGCCGTGAGGGCAAATTGCAACCGCGACAACGCAACGGTATTCGACAAAAAATCTTGCATTGTAATGAGAGACTCCTAGACAATGTCCTGAAAGGGGATGAGTTCTGACAGCGTGAAGCGGAATTTTTCTTCGGCTCCATTACTGGTTGACTATACTGTTCTAACGATTGACCTGGGATCTTTCAAGTACGAGCGCGACAATTATGTTAAGAGTTGATAGCGAATTGATCGCGGCAAGGCTGATGGGAAAAGTTGCTTACAGCGGATTCTGGATCAACTTGGCACACAAAAAACGGCTGTAATTCCCATTCTATAAGGGATTTACTGTGCCACTCGGATGCCGTAACCGCTGTAATGGTTTGCCAGTGAGAAAATTTTTTGACCAACGTGAAGCAGGATCTTGGCTAACGGCCCGACGGTTCGGACTGATCCTCGGCGGCGGACTGGCCATGGGATTGGCCACGGCTCCCCTGGGATGGACGGGTCTCGCCTGGTTTGCCCAAATTCCTCTATGGTGGGTGGCTTTAACGTCTGATCCCGATTCTATGTCCCTAAAAGTCACGGTTAGAAAACATGCCTTAACGGCGATCGCCTGGGGCGGCGGATTTTATGGTTGTGCCCTCTTTTGGATTACGGGGGTTCATCCCATGACCTGGTTGGGAGTGCCTTGGTTAGCCAGTGTGGCGATCGCCTTATTTTGTTGGTCAGCCATTACCCTTTGGGGCATTGTTTTAGTATTTTGCTGGTTATTGGGTCTAGCGGGGTGGCAAAAAACCATGGCTAAAGCCCGGTTGAAAAATTCCCCCAAATCCCCTGTTTATTTCAGTTTTTTATTACTTTGGGGCATTGCCAGTTGGTGCGGTCTAGAAGCCCTGTGGAGTCGATCGATTCTGTGGTGGAGTCCCCTGGCCTATACCCAGAGTCCCAGCCAATTAGGGTTGTTGCAATGGCTGAGTGTAAGTGGTACCAGTGTGATCAGTGGGGCGATCGTTTTAGTAAATGGTCTACTGGCTTTGGGATTAATTCAGTTTTTCCAACGGGGTAAAGATCGCAGTTTGGGTTACGGTCTGACGGCATTACTGATCTGGCTAGGTTTACAAATGGGGGGCCATTTACTCTATCAACAACCTCTAGGCGATCGCCCCGATCAAGGCATTAAAGTCGGCATTATCCAGGGCAATATTGCCAACGAAATTAAGTTTAATAGTGAAGGCTGGAAAAAGGCGATCGCCGGTTACACCCAGGGTTATCAACAATTAGCCAACCAAGGCGTTGATGTCGTTTTAACCCCCGAGGGATCATTGCCCTATTTGTGGGAAACTATTGTCGCCCAAAGCGGTTTTTACCAAGCCATTTTACAAACCCAAATTCCCGTTTTACTCGGTGCCTATGACCGCAAAAATGCCGGTTACACCAATAGCCTATTAAGCATTAACGCCCAAGGAGAATTAATCGACCGCTACGATAAATTTAAACTGGTTCCCCTCGGGGAATATATCCCGTTAGCCCATATTTTTGGTAGGCTCATCCAACGGCTTTCCCCCCTCAAAGATCAACTCATTGCCGGCGATCGCCCGGTGGCCCTGCAAACCCCTTTTGGTAAAGCCATCGTCAGTATTTGTTATGAATCGGCCTTCCCCCAACTCTTCCGCCAACAACTCTTACAAGGGGGAGAATTTATCCTTTCTAGCGCCAATAATGCCCACTACAGCGACACCATGCCCGCCCAACACCATGCCCTCGATGTCATGCGGGCCATTGAAGGCGATCGTTGGGTTGCTAGGGCAACCAATACGGGGTACTCAGCCATTATTACTCCCCGAGGGGAAACCCTCTGGTTATCAGCATTGAACCAGTACCAACTTCACGCCGACACCATTTACCGCCGCCAAACCCAAACAATGTATGCCCGCTGGGGCGATTGGTTAACCCTTGGCTTATTAATCCCGTGTAGTGGTATGTGGATCTGGGCAAATTACGTCCGAAAATAGCACAACCCATTCACAAAGCCCCATCGTTTAATAGTCCCAGGATTGCTTCGTTAAACCATCCTAAAGATTAGTTGGTATTACTTTTCCCTTGCCCTCTAGACATACTTTTCAGAAATGACTGTATTGCATTAAGCCTTAAACCTGGACGGATTAAGACGGACTCAATCTGGTAAGCAATAAAATCAATGGAATTCCAAGCTAATTCGATGGGTGGCAAGTTAAGGTCAGAGGGATGAGTGGCAAGTTAAGCGCACAGCTTTTTCGTCAATCGCTATATATAGTGTCTTTTGCTTTTAGTAGCACCAGATATAGATAATCTAATCAAAAACACCAAGTATAAGTATTTATACTCAAAACTCCTGAATATCATGCATTGTAAGGCTTGCCGAAATTTTTGAAAGCCTCTTGACACAAGAGATTTTTGCTTAACTTGCCACCCATCAATAAAGGTGGATTGACAATCCGTTGGGGACGCAAAATCAAAAATAAGGGATCAAGTATTATTGTAAGTTAAACTGATGACAGCTTACTCTAACTCTTTCTAATCCAGTCTCTGCATAGCTTGCATCCTGCTTTGTCCCCCTGCCAGGACTAACTAAACCGCAGAAATTAAAAATCCCACCAAGAACCCCATAATCGTGGCATAGGCCACAGAACTTCCGCCTAATTCATAGGCTTCCGGCATCATTGTACTGGTTAGCATGGCTAAAATACCTCCACCAGCGATCGCCTGAGCCAAGGCAACAATCAAAGGGACACTATTATCTCGAATCAAATACCCGACAATGGCAGTTAAACCGCTGACTAAAACAGCCCCAAACCAGACTGTTAAAATGCGATGATTGGAGATACCAGCTTGTTTCATACCAAATGAACTGGAAAGGGCTTCCGGAAAATTAGAAATAAACACTGCAAATAAAAAAGCACCACCTAAATGACTGACACGGGTATTCATACCAATGACCATTGCTTCAGGAATATTGTCAAAGAGCGTTCCCACCAAAATCGCCATAGGTGTAGACTTTTGCGTTAAATTTATGAAATTTTTGTTTTTGTTATCCTTGGAGTTTTTAAGAACAAGAAGATTATTTGGCAGCGGAGATTGGGGAGCCTGCTGGAACTCAATCGCAAGCTGAAGACGACGGGCAAGGGTACGGCTTAACGCTAGAGCCAAATAGGGAGATTGAGTGAGAATTTTACTAAAGTCTTCTTGATCGAGGCGATACAGCTCCATATCCGTTGCTGCAATTACCGTTGCGGATCGAGGTTCCCCCGTTAATAAAGACATTTCTCCAAAGATATCCCCTGCCCTCAACCGATTAATCCAGGTTTTGCCCTTATACACATCTGCTTCTCCGACTCCAATTACGTAACAACAATCCCCCGCATCCCCTTCTTGGCACAAGAGATCCTGCGGATAGACATAGCAGGGAGTTAGTAACTCCGCAAGAATATGTTTTTCATGCTCTGGCAAGGTGCTAATCACTTCACTATGGCTTAATTGAATGACCAATTCATGGGAGCTGAATATTTTGCGTTCTAAAATATACCGACGACTTGCAGCGGGCTTCCGCAGAAATCCACCTTGATCATCAATGTATTTGTTCAGGCTCGTAAACAGTAGTCCCCCCAGCAAGAAGCCAAACACTAGCACCCCAAAATTGGCCGTCTGATAAACATTATCCGCAATCTCAAAGGCGATCGCCGCAATTAATGTCCCACTGCCAAATGCCATTATCGCTGCTGAAAATTGACGACCTGGTTGCCAAGATACGGCAATCACAGCGCCTAACGCCATACTAGAAGCCCCTAAAAGTCCTTGTAAAAAGGCAGCAAAAACCACGGCGTTCTCCACAATTAGGCACAGACGTTATCCCTTATTTCTCCAGAATAATCCAGGTCACAATTGGCCAGTCAGGATCATTGCGAATTGCTAACCGATGGAGGGGATGCCAAGGCGCATGAGGTATCCCATCAAACCTTAGGCCATCACGGATTAATAACCAAGCTTCAAAATTTCCCCAGCCTTTGCACTCAATAATCCGGGAAAATTTACGTCCCAATAACGCTAGGGCGTCCGGTGTAAATCGCCAAAAATCCCTGGGAAACGGGTGAATGGGATTAATAAAGCAAGTTGTGTGCACCGCAATACCACCGGGTTTTAACACTCGCCAACTTTCATCCATCGCTTGTTGAGGATTCCCTTCAACATGCTCTAAGACCTGATCAGAAAAGACAAAATCAAACGCCTGATCAGGAAATTGCAAAGATAAAAAGTTATGGTTGGGATAATTTGCCTCAGTGATAGAAGTCGGTTTGATACCTAATAATTTAATAAAATTAGTGGAATCACTGATTGACAAGACATCTCCTTCATTTTTAGGTAGTTGTTTGCCGATTTTTTGCAAGGCGTCATACATCGCATAACGGGTTATGTGTGCCCCCCGGTCTAACCCAATCATTGTCGATCGCCAGAAAGTAGCTCTTAAGTTTTTGAAAAAGTTGTTGATCATCGTGTTCACCGTTCCATGGGATTAATCCATTTTGAGACTGTATCAGCATTTGGGGATCATCTATCAACTTCAAAATAATCAACACCCCCATTCCCCCTCTTTCGCCAAACCGCCATCTCTCATCAGAACACAATAATTGAATAGAATGTGTGGAAAAATCAAAAGAATACCTAGATCAATCCCTAAAAACGAACTTATTAACTAAAAGCTATATGAGATAAGAGACATGGAGAAAACAATGCTAGAACTAAAAAAATGCGATGAAAAGCTTGAAGAAAAAAAGATAATTTTATTCAAATGATGCGGTAAGTAATGCACCCTACGGATCGGTGATCCGACTCTCTTTTTTATTATCTGTCTTTATACTTTTTGTGGATTACAAACAGGTGCGTTTATTTTTCGATAAACCTGATTTTTCCCTAGCATCATAATTTTTTTATGAGCGACTTTTTCAGCAAACCCTAAATAATGATGGCCGGTGGGCCTGCAACTAATGCGGCGATCGCCATTTCTAACTATCTGTTTGAGTAAAAGATTTCCATAATCGATGATCAAACTTAAACACCATTGGCGGCTCTAGACTCACTTTCAAATCAGGATGACGAGGATTAAGTAGGTAATTAAACTCTACTGGCACAATTGATGAAGGAACTTTTAAAATTGGTGTCCGATTTGCTTGTAACCACTGCTTACCGATTTGTTGTAATGAGGGGTAAACTGAAACTTCTTGCCAATTAGGGGGTAAATCTTCTATTTCAACCGTCTCCATCGATAAATTATTCGAAAAATAAGCTCGAATCGCCACTAAAGGAATTTGATTACTTTCTGTGTGAACAAAAACTTCCAAGGTTGCCAAAGCCAAACTCGAAGCTGTATAAACAATCGGAAAGCCTTTCGGATGCCAACGCCCCGCAGCATATAAACCCCCTTCCCCGGAAAAAGCTGTATCTTGATGCCTTCGTTTACAAAGTCGCCAGACCTGCATTAACCAAACATCCCGTATTCAGCACGGTAAAGTAACTCCTCTACCTGTTTTGACCCCGCATCGGTTGCTAAGGCCTCTAGGGGAGTTTGCCCATTGAGTCCATCTTTGGCAGAAGATAACCAGCGTTGGGTTTCTGTTTCATCTTCAAATAGCTCTAAGGCTTGTTGGGTAATCCGTTGAAACCGTTCCAAACGATCGGCGATCGCCGGCTTGAGCACTGCATTTTTCCTTTCATAACGGGCTTGGGTACTCTCAGAAATACCCAAAATTTCGCGCATTGTGCCTTTACGAACTTGAAAACGCCGAGAAATATCTTTAACGGTTTCGTATTGGAGTAGGGTTTGCGACATGGGATAAAGTCCTCATAACCTTCATT
>JBJOGT010000040.1:0-8864 GCA_046048115.1 Cyanobacteriota bacterium
AACGTCTTTACACGGCTACTGATGCAGAAAGAAATTTGTATAAAATTTCTCCCTCTGGTTATGGAATCCACTGGCCTGCCATCGATGAAGATTTAAGCGTTAAAGGTTTAATTAGCTTCGCAACCCAAGATCAAGAAGTTGCCTAAACATGATTAAAACCGCCTGGCTAACCATTGCCACCGTACACTTTACCGAAGTGGTGGAATTTTATCGTCTGGTCTTGCAGCAGGAACCCAAACCGTTTAGCCCGGAACGATATGCGGAATTTCATCTACCCAGCCTACGTCTAGGGATTTTTCGTCCCCAAGCTGACCATCAACAGGAATTTTCCCAATCCAATCACAGCGGTTTTAGTCTTTGTCTAGAAGTGGACAATCTCGAAATGGCGATCGCCCAGTTTCAACGGGGTAATTTAACGTTAAACCCAAGCCAAATCCAAACAGCGTCCCATGGACGAGAAATTTATGTTTACGATCCCGCTGGCAATCGGATTATACTTCATGAAAGTTTTAGTCCCTAGTCGGGTGCCTACTCGATCAATGTCTTGTTTGAGCAAAACTGCCTATTATTCCCCCTCCCTAGTTCACTCTATCCCCCATAAATATCGATGACTGAACTTTTAGCAAAAGCTTTCCACCAAGCCCAACAACTTTCCGATGTGCTGCAAGATGAAATTGCCCAACAACTTTTATTTGATATCGAAAATGAACTGCGATGGCAAGAAACTCTAGCAAATGTACCGGATACAGATTTTGACGTTTTAAAACAAATGGCTGACGCTGCCTTAATAGAAGATCAAGAGAATAAAACTGAAGAAAAAGGATTTGGGGAAAATGAATGAGATCTTCTAGAACTCAAAACTTTCGTCAACAGTTTTTAAAACTTCCCCCTCAAGTCAAAAAAGTTGCCACGAAAAACTATCAACTTTGGCAGAAAATGCCTTTCCATCCCAGCTTACAATTTAAACTTGTTAAACCAAAGGAAAATATTTGGTCGGTCAGAATTGGTATTGGATGGCGAGCGTTGGGAGTGATGAAAGTAAATGAAGATAAAATCATTTGGTTTTGGTTGGGTTCCCATGCAGATTATGACAAAATTCTTGGTAAAAAATCATCATCAACCTAGTCAAGATAACTTTGACAACGTTCATTTCAATGCTTCAACCCCATGGCTATTGATCCGCTGACCTTGTTCACTGAACCGAAAGCCGCTGTTTTGACCCAGGGCTTAACCAAACGCTTCGATCGCCACGGGGCGGTGACCAATGTGGATCTGACCATTGAGGAAGGGTCGGTCTATGGCTTAATTGGCCCCAATGGGGCGGGGAAGACGACGCTGATCCGGATGTTGGCCACGGCGGAAGAACCCACCCGGGGCGAGATTTATTTATTTGGCGATCGCCTGTTGCCGGGGGATGCTAACTTACGGATTAAGCAATATTTGGGCTATTTGCCGGACGACTATCCGTTGTACGAAGACATGAGCGTCCGGGATTATTTAGAGTATTTTGCGCGACTCTATCACCTCAAAGATCCCACCCGTCGCCGTCGCTTACAGGAAGTTTTAGAACTGGTGCAGTTAACCAGCAAGTGGGATAGCCGTATCAATACCCTGTCTCGGGGCATGAAACAACGCTTAAGTTTAGCGAGAACCATTATCCATGAGCCGATTTTACTGCTGCTCGATGAACCGGTTTCCGGCCTAGATCCCATCGCCCGTCAGCAATTTCGGGAGATTATGCGGGTGTTGCAAAGTGCGGGCATGACTATTTTGATCTCCTCCCATGTCTTGAGTGATCTGGCGGAACTCTGCACGGCGATCGGCATTATGGAATTGGGCTGTTTAGTGGAAAGTACCTCTTTAGCGGATTTATATGGGCGTTTGGGGCAACAAAAAATCACCATCGCCGTATTAAGCGGTATGGAACGGTTGACAGACTGCCTCAAGGATCAACCCGGTGTGGAGGATTGGACAGTAAGCTATTCCCCAACTGACCAGACTAATGCCCGGTGTGTGGTGACCTTTTCCGGTTCCGCCGATGACAGTGCCACATTACTGAAAAACTTGATCTATGCTGGTTGTCAGGTGAGTGAATTTCATTGCCAACAAGAAGACCTGGAAAGTATTTTTCTCAAACTGGGTCATCAACAGGTGTCTTGAAATTGATGATTTCATCGAAAACCCCCGCCGTTTTTTCCCTCCTCCTCTACCATGGTTAACCCTCTCCCTCTCCTTCTTAACGCCCTCGGTGACTGGAATCCCCAACTGTATCGAGAATTAAAAAGTCGCTTAACGTTTGTGAAAGGTCGTTGGGTGATCCTGGCTAGCCTATTATTTCAGGGGGGTTTTGTCTTCCTATTTTTCAATCGTATTCCCCAACTAGATCCGATCACTCAAGAGTTTAAGCCATACACCCAATACAGTCGGTATTGTTTTGGGGAACCAGCGTCGGAGTACAGTTACAGTCACTTAACCTGCACGACGGATTTAAAGGGTGCTTTGCAGATCAATTGGCAGTTATGGGGGCTAGATGTTTTTACTCTGTTGAGTACGATGGGGATTATTTTGTTACTGGTGATCGGGGTTTATTTACTCATTGCCGATTTACAAAAAGAAGCCCAGCAAGGCACCGTGAATTTTTTACGACTCAGTCCCCTGTCGGAATCGGACTTTATTTGGGGCAAAATTGGTGGGGTTCCCAGTCTGCTCTATGGCTTTTTGCTCACCTGTTTGCCATTGCATGTGATTAGTGCGGCGATCGCCGGGATTCCGTTCTGGTTATTGCTGGGATACTACGGTGTGTTAGTGGCCAGTGCGGTCTTCTTTTTTCATATTGCCCTGTGGATTGGTTTAAATACAAACAGCAAAAACTCAGCCTTTTTTCAAACCCAGAGCGCGGCGATCGCCGGGTTGTTGGGGATCGTATTAGTCATTTTCACGGCTAGTAGTGCCTCCACCGAACCCTGGCAACCGGCTTTTCTCTCTTGGTTTGGTCTGTTATATCCCGGCAAAGTCTTGAATTACTTGGTGGAATCCACCTTCATTGCCCCCCAGTTAGTGGGCTATTTCCACGGTAATGAGTTACACAGTTTGCGCTGGTACGGCATGGCCCTGTTCCAATTTGTCCCCCTCGGCATGGCGTTTATGACCTTGAATTTCGCCGTAGGAACCTACTGGGTACAGCAAGTGCTCAAACGCCGCTTTCGTCGTCCCCAGAGTACCGCTTGGAGCAAACCCCAAAGTTTTGGCTTAACCTTCTCTTTCGTGGCGATCGCCAATGGGTTTCTGTTTCAAAGTTATGGGTCTCGGTACCACTCTGATTTTGTCTTATTCAACCTCGGAACTTGGCAACTATCGCTGTGGCTATTCTTTTTGGGGTTAACCCTGGCCCTCCTGCCCCACCCCCATTACCTCAAAGAATGGAGTCGCTACCACCACGAATCCCCCCGTCAATATCGAGCCTGGGGTTGGCAAGCCTTGCATGGGGAAAATAGCCCCGCTTTAACGGCGATCGCCTGTAATTTGGGTTTAACGGCACTGCTATCCTTACCGTTATTGATGGTTTTATTACCGGACAAACTCCGGGTGAACGGTGATTATCACCCCGGCCTAGCGTTGTTAGGTTTTTGCCTCGGTTTAGTGGGGAGTTTTACCGTAGCAGCACTGTGGCAATGGGGCTTGGGGCGTTTGGCGATTAATCGATTATTGATTTTTGTGCTGACCGTCATCGGCATGGGGGCCATGCCCGTTGTCATTAGCGTGGGGGCTCATATTGATTCTCCAGCGGTGTTATGGTTCAGCCCCCTGCCAATTTTAGCGATGGGGAAACAAACTTCAGCGTTACTGTTCCTGAGCCTATTAGCCCAAATGGCAGTCATGGTCGGGAGTCAATGGCAATTTCGCCGTTACCTTAATCGCCTAGGGCGATCGGAAAGTCAGTTTTATGCGAAAACCTTGACCCCAGCCCAATACTCTTTACCTCAATAACCTTACCTAGGGTTTGACCAACAGATTCTCTGTCCATTTGCGAGGTTCACTGGCCCGACGAATGTTGCGCCAAATTTGGGTGGCGGCCAAAGTTCCATCGGCAACGGCAACAGAGACTTGGTTTAAGCCTTTTTTCAAATCCCCCAATGCAAAAATGCGGGGGTGACTGGTTTGGGCCATATCATTGGTAATTAGGTTTTCCCCATCCCACTCTAGGCCCCCAATGCCTTTGAGGTAATGATTATGGTATATAGATCCCATATTGATCAATCCTGTTGTTGCTTCTACCACGGTGCCGTCGGCCAATTCAACCCCACTCATTTTATGGTTCTCCCCCAAAAATTTGGCGATCGGGGCTTCATAGAGGGGATAACCATGGTCGGCTAACTTAGCCTTCATTTCCTCGCTCACCGTACAAAGCCCATGGGTCAACACCGAAACATAGGGCGTAAACCAATTCATCACAAACGCCGCCCCAATTTGCCCTTCCGTCCCAGCAATGAGCACTGCTTTTTGATCCCACATATCAAAGCCATCGCAAATCATGCAAACGTGGAGGGTATAACCCGCATAATCATAGACGTTCTGCATATCGTCGAGTTGGGGCAAATTATCGATAATTCCCGTTGCTGCGATGACGTACTTACCGCGAAAAACCGGATATGAACTATCTTTTTTGCCCACTTTGACCTTAACGGCAAAGGTTTCCCCTTCATCGGTGACATCTTCCACATATCCCCGCAATAAATCGGCCCCCCACTCAACGGCCTGGTTGGTACTGTGGTTGATAATGTCCCTTCCAGGGGTATCAGGGTCAAGGCCAACATAATTACGGAGATCCTGCATCCAAAAAGATCGTCCCCGACCTTTTTCCACAATCAAGCATTTCAAACCATAGCGAGCTAAATAAATCCCAGCGGATAGTCCTCCCATTCCACCACCCACCACGATGGCATCGTAGAGGGTATCCAGGCGAGTCTCTAGGTTTTTACTTGATAATTTCATCGTTTAACCCCGCAAAAAAGTAAGGCTGTTTAAGGAAGCAGATAATTACTAACTTTAACAAAACCTAATTCCTTTCAAACGGTGAGTGCTAAGTCAGGGGAGGGATTTACCCTTAGTCGGGGGATATAACTCTGCCACAGATCACTAAAAATCACTTGGGGAGACTGCCAGGGCTTTTGATGACCGCCACTCCAGTGGATGATTTTCATTTCTAATGGCGATTGATTCATCCAACGGGTTACCCAGGGATGGTTTCCATATCCACAACAATTCCAAGCTTTGGGTAAGGGAAGATAGGTTTCTTTAAAAATTAAGTTAAAAACTGTCTCGTCCCCTAATTCAAATAATCGATAATTATGGTGAGCGTCGAGGTCGAAATAGTAGCGGAGGTGATTGTAGACGTCTTGGTGCCAAAAGCGTAAATCCGTTAATAAAACACCGCTGTTAAAGGTTTTTTTAAACCGAGTAATTTCATCCCAGACTCGAAGAGGATTACTAAAGTATAGTAAGCAGGGAAAGTTTTGGGGAACAGCGGCCAGGAAATGATCAGAGTTGAAAGCAACGGGAAAGTTATATAGTTCTTCTATATTCCGCAAAACGATTAGATCGACATCTAAATATATCACCCGTGTTAGTTCAGGAAATATTGATTTTAAAAAAAGCCGGGCATATTGCATATACCGGGAAACGATTCGATCCGGCCTTCTTTCTTTAAATTTATTGTCTAAATAGGTTTTTAAGAATGGTGGGGGTGTAAATTCTCGAATGACAAATTGATCTTTTCGAGTCTCAAAAACTTGTTTGATTAATTGGGTTAAAAAAAGGCGATCGCCGGGGGGAACAACAATATGGAAGCGGATAACATCAGGGCAGGCGCTGTGGATAAGAATGGAGTTAATCGTTACCAACAGTGGTTGGGCAATACAACGATTAAGGGAAAAAACAACATTAACCATTATTCTTGATTCACTCCTCTGCACAGAATGGTATGAATCTTAACAAAGGATTTTGCTAAAAGTGTAAAGAAATGGTTAAGGGTTACTAAATTTGACGTCAATACTGGGGTAATTGGAGTTTTGACTATTTGAGAAAATACACTATCTGTAGTGCTTGAATTTCCTTGATAAACACTATATATAGCGTAAAAAATCTTTTTGTCAAAACTCCAGTGGGGTAAGATGCTTGGCAATGGCAGGGGTCTCGGATTACCGTCGGTGGCGAAACGTGACTGGGGAGGGGGGACGAATTTTTGATGATTCCCGGCTCAATTTTAGAGAATTTGGTCTAAGAACTGACGGGTACGTTCTGCTTGGGGATGGTTAAAAAATTGATCGGGTTTGCCACTTTCCACTACGATTCCTTCATCCATTAGGATGACTCGATCCGCGACTTCTCGCGCAAAGCCGACTTCGTGGGTAACGCACACCATGGTCATTCCCGATGCGGCTAGATTTCTCATAACGTCCAATACTTCTCGTACCATTTCGGGATCTAATGCGGATGTGGGTTCATCAAAAAGCATGATTTTAGGTTGCATGGCCAATGCCCTGGCGATCGCCACCCGTTGTTTTTGTCCCCCGGACAGTTGGGCGGGATGTTTATCTTTCTGCGCCGTGATGCCGACTTTTTCAAGTAATTCAACGGCGATCGCCTCTGCTTTTTCTGTGGGCCATTTCCGTACCCATCGAGGAGCTATGGTAATATTTTGCAGCACTGTTAGATGGGGAAACAGGTTGAAATGTTGAAAAACCATACCCACTTCCCGCCGAATTTCATCAATATTTTTTAAGTCGTGGGACAATAACATCCCATCAATGACAATGCGACCTTTTTGGTAAGCCTCTAGGGCATTAAAGGTACGAATAAAGGTGGACTTCCCCGATCCCGATGGCCCCATTACCACCACTACCTCTTGGCGATCGACGGTCAAACTTGCCCCCCGCAGGGCGTGGAACTGGTTGTCGTACCATTTTTCCACCTGTTCAGCAATGATAATGGGGTCAGTTTCAGGGGATGACATAGGGTGCAGCAATGGAGTCTAACGGCGATCAAACCTCTTTATAATAACGTTCACCTTTGTTCCCGCAGCCCAGACATCAGCATAGGATCAATCTACCTGCAATTCCGATTCCTAAAACCCTCCCATCGATGTATCACCGCTTAGTTTGTGCGATCGAATCTCCCGATCTCAGCAGTCGTAGCCATAACTCAGCGCACCCGTTGGGATTCTTCCAGCCGATTTTGGCCACCTGAAAGTTTTAAATTGATCAGCGAAAAAACAAAAATCACACCGAATAAAACCAAACCGATCGCCGACGCGTAGTTCATTTCTAAATCTTGAAAAGCCCGTTCATAAACGTAATAAACCACGGTTTTAGACGCATTCAGCGGCCCTCCTTGGGTCATGATATACACCTCTTCAAACACTTTAAGGGCAGAAATAGAAGACAGAACCCCCACTAATAAGGAGTAGGGACGCATAAGGGGAATGGTAATATCCCAATGGCACTTCCAACCGTCAGACCCATCGATCGCCGCTGCCTCGTAGAGTTCCTGGGGAATCCCTTGCAATCCTGCCAGATAGATCACCATGTAGTAGCCAATGCCTTTCCAAATGGTTACCACCATCACACTCCACAGCGCCCACTGGGGACTGGTTAACCAAGGAATGCCGTCAGAAAAACCAAGCAAAGCAAAGCCCTGATTTAAAATGCCGTTGGACGCATACAACGCTTTCCAGGCAATGCCCGCCACCACCATCGACACAATGACGGGAATATAGTACGCCATGCGGAATCCATTAATGCCCCGTAGCTTTTGATTGACTAAAATCGCCAAAGCAAGGGGTAAAATCACCAATAATGGCACGACACCAATTAAGTACAGCAACGTATTTTTTAAGGTCAACCAAAAAACCCGATCGCGCCAGAGTCGTTGAAAATTCGCAAAGCCGACCCATTCCGGTGCTTTAGTTAAGTCCAATTCATATTGGGTAAAACTGAGGGAAAAGGCTTGTAAAGCTGGATAAAAAACCGTAATTGCTAAGAGTAATAACGCGGGCAAGAGAAATAAATAGGGAATCGCTTTTTGTCGCCAAGAAGAAGAGAAAGGGATACCGGATGCTGCCATAGGGAATGAATAGGGACAAAGAAAGGGAATTAACCGTTGATCCTAGCCTGAAGTCTGCCTTAGGGTTGTCGTCTGCGGAAAAAATCCTTTAGCTTAAAAGCGATGACCTTAACGGCGATCTCCCAGAGATCCGCTACGCGGCACACCATGACAACTTCCCCCGATTCCGAACAAAACCCAACCCAACAAAATGAAGCGTCAACGGCCAGCGACCCAATTCTCTGTCCCCACTGCCGACGTACTGCGAGCAATGGTATTAAATGTAAGGGGATCTGTGTCGCAGACAATGATTATTAGACTGCGATGCTGATTAATCCTTGATATTTGGCAATTTTTTGCCGTTATTCAAATTGACGACCATGACTTTGTCCCAATTCTGAACACACACCCCAAACGCTCCGACAGCCTTAACACCGCCTTAACCTCTTTTCCTCTGGACGTAACCTAATATCAAATTAACTTGGTGTTCTCTATGAACAAAATTGCATCAAAAGTCTAAGCGTAAATAACCGCTGCATCTGGCAGTGGAGAGGTAACCATGGTTTTATTGCGTCAGTTAGCCCAGCGTTGTACGTCCATTGTCATTGTTTTGTTCGGGATTGTCGCTTGTAATTCCCCTGAAGCCAACCAACCGATCGCCATTGACGGTTCCAGTACTGTGTTTCCCATCACAGAGGCGATCACCAAAGCCTACCAAACCACTGAGAAAGAACCAGTGGAAGTATCGGTCAATGTTTCGGGGA
>JBJOGT010000041.1:0-2561 GCA_046048115.1 Cyanobacteriota bacterium
GTGTTTGACGGCGATCGCCTGTTGGCAGTGGACAGCAAAAACGGTTATCTCCTAGACATTGATCCCGTCACCAACAACACCCAAATTTTAAACGGTCAGTATTGGCAGGAATTTATCGGCGCGACGGGGTTGGCGGTGTCCGGCGGGCAGTTATGGTTTAGCTCGGGACAATATATTTACACCTGTGACTTAACGGGAAATGATTTAAAGCCGGAAGTATTTGCTTGGTTTGATGATCCGGTCAATGGGGTGGCCGTTTGGGAGTCTACGGTTTATATTACCTGCCATAAACAGGGCAAAATCCTGGTGTATGACAAAGATAGCCGCAAGCTTTTGGCCCGTTTCTACTGTCCAGGGTTGGGGGTGGAAAATATTACGGTGCGGGGGGAAGAACTGTGGGTCTCCGATGACCTTGAACAAAGTATTTACTGTTTAGACCGGGCCACGGGGGACATTCATTTCAGTCTAATTACCCCCTTTGAAAATCCCACTGGCTTGGGGTTTTACCACGATGCCCAAACCGGCCAAGACACACTGTATGTGGCCTATGTCCACCAGGAGCCCTATATTCGGGACAATCCCAATGCCGATCCTAACCATGAATTAATGTATCGAGCGCGGACCTTTATCCATCCGTTGTATTTTCATTTTGATCCCGAAAAACGCTGTGCCTACTCCAATGGTTACTTGGTGGAAATGCGCTATGTGGAAGAATTAGCGCCCCTGGATCCGGTGGAACTCAAGGAAGTGGAATGGCGCATGGCCCTCCCCGCCGAAACCCCCCGCCAACGCATTCGTACCATCGAACCGGTGGGGTTACCCTTCAGTCGCATTGAGGAGGTCAACGGTCAGAAAGTAGCCGTTTTTGCCTTTGATCAATTAGATATTAATAGTCGAGCCGTGTTTGGTTGGCGGGTGGAAATGGAGGTGTGGAGTATTAAATACCGCATCAAACCCAAGGATTGCGAAAAACTCCCGCCTTTACCCGCCGGTTTTGCCGAGAAATATTTGGTTGATAACGATGACCTGAGCATGGATAGTGACATTATTATCCGGGCTGCTGCCGAGGCGATCGGGCGAGAAACCAACATTTTACGGAAGATATTTAATATTCGTAACTATGTCTACGATCACCTTTCCTATGGCATTAAACCCCACATCGATACCCCCGATTTAGCCCTGCGTCGGGGAGTGGGTTCCTGCGGGGAATATGTGGGTGTATTGTTAGCCCTGGCCCGCTTGAATGGCATTGCCTGTCGTACCGCTGGCCGCTATAAGTGTCCTCCCCAGCCCCTCAGTCGCAATTTACCCATGGAACCGGACTTTAACCATGTTTGGTTTGAATTTTATGTGCCGGGGATTGGTTGGTTACCAATGGAATCGAATCCTGATGATACCAATGACGGCGGCCCTTACCCCACCCGCTTTTTCATGGGTCTGGCTTGGTACCATGCGGAAACGGCCAAGGATGTGCCCTTTGAGCAACTGATCAGCCAAGGATTGCCGGTGGATAAGAAACGGGTATCCATTGGGGAATTGGCCATTAACCATGTGCAATTTACGGTGCTAGAGGAGTTAGATCCAGCCAAGGTATTAACCCTCTGTCATCCGGGCATAGTCTAAGTTGGGAGGAGAGGAAGGCTTTATTTGAATTTCAGCTTAGGCTCAATTCCCAACTTGTTATTAATCTGCTTTACGGGCATTGAAATGAGAATCATCACTGGAATGTAACCGGATAAACCCTTCTAGCTCCCCATCTTTTCTTAGTTTGACCCATCCATTACCAGATGCTTCATCCATCTCATCTTGTCCTTCCCAGGTAAAGGTAAAACGTGCCGGTTTTGTATCCTGATCAAGGTAACCATTAAGGTCACCACTTACGAGTCCAAACTGAAATTCTCCGCGACCATTAGAATAAAGTTCAATGAAGGCCTGCACTTCCATGTTGAAGTAGTCCTCATCCCATGTTTCCATGTCATAGATATACCAAAGACCGATCAATTCATCACTTATAGCTTGTTTTTTCATAGGACAAAACGGGTAATTAAAATACCTTCACACAGCTTACCTCAAAAGTTTATTCATATAACAAGCATCATCGGCGCATACATAAATGTTATCGGCGATCGCCTGTCAAAATTGATAAACTATAGCGATCCTGTCTCGTAATCAATTACAGCAATAAGGATGTCTTATCTGTCCGCTCGCTCATTTTGGGAACGCTTTTGGAATTATCAACGGCAGCCGAAGACTTGTGGCGATCGCCAAAAGATATTGACAAGCAAGACTAAATGTATGGCAGTCCCCCATGAAGAAAAATTAGCCCAGTCTAAACTGCCGTGGAACAGATTGAACGCTATATAACGCTATATATCGTGTTTTGATAAAATCCTTGAACACTAGGAAAAATCAGCAAACCGACAGTAATGATGGCACAGGTAAACCGCAGTCCGGTGCAGAGATGGAATTTTGAGGTCAAAAATATTTAAAATGAAGCGAGTTATATTGTCAGGGCCCCGAACGCCATAAAGTTTTTTGCCATGAGCCCCCCCCCCCCCCCC
>JBJOGT010000042.1:0-3002 GCA_046048115.1 Cyanobacteriota bacterium
AGTGCCATCGCCCAGGTCTATCAGAAAAGTCGTCAAGCCCGGGAGATTGTGATGACCAACCTAACCAAGGAAATGGTAGAAGCTGACCAAGGTGCTCCCCCTGCCAACGCATTGGCGGCCAATCTACAACGCATTGGTCAACAAATGCGTAATGATGCGCAGATCCAAGTGGCCTTTGCCGCCGTGGGTGGTTGGGATACCCATGTCAATCAAGGTAATGAAACAGGGAACCTCGCTCGCAAACTCCAAGCCCTAGGGGATGGCTTGAGTATCCTGCCCCAGACCCTAGGCCCCATTTACGATGACACCCTGGTTGTTGTCATTTCGGAATTTGGTCGCACTGTCAAAGAAAATGTGACCGGCGGAACAGACCATGGCCACGGCAATGTGATGTGGCTCATGGGGGGAGCACTCAAAGGGGGCAGCATCTACGGAGACTGGCCCGGATTGGCTGCAAATGTCCTTTATGAACAACGGGATGTGCCTGTGGTCACAGACTTTCGTGATCCCCTCTGGGCAATTTTCCAGGATCACTTGGGCCTGGCAGAGCAACAAATCTCCCAGATTTTGCCGCAATTTTCCCCTCAATCGACTTTCAAGGGACTGGTGGGACGCCCTTAGGGTCGGAGAATACGTCCTTTATTGTTTGTGCTTGTTTCTGCATAAAGACAGAAAAGTTGCTGCTGACTGTTTCTACCCCTTATTCGCGGCTGAGAGACCTTTTGGTTTAGTGCTATTTGTCTATTGGGAGCGGATTTCAGTCCCGCGATATTTGATAACTTTTTTGGGTATGGCTTGGGCAACCTCGGAAGAGGGTTTTGGGGATTGATAATTGATGCCACGGTAGCATTTCACCGCCTGTTCTGTTTGTTCCGGGGATTCGATTGCCCCACAAGATTGGTAGGAAATGCCGCGATATTGGAGCTTGGATGCTTGATTTTCCTGCAAATTCCCTGACTGGGCTGCATCAGTCTGATGGTCAAATTTGACCCATAATAACCGGACGGCGATCGCCCCCACGCCGAGAAGGATGATTTGGATTTCCCAGGGAGCTAGCAATAAGCTGACCAGTAAGTTAATGACCGCAAAAACAGCGACTAAATGGGCAATATCATGGTTAGACCCCAATGACTTATACCCGACAATTAAACCAATCCCCAACGGCACCAGAAAGGAAAACTCCATCATGATCGAAATAACCTCTTTCACTCTCGATAAGCAGTCACACAAACCCCAAAGATATTGATGACATTCTTTTTATTTTTCCATGGGTTACCCAATCAGGCCCCATTCCCCGTCAACAAAAATTGAAAAATAACGGCGATCGCCCCAGAGTCAAGATAATTAAGGATTATCCCGTTGTAATAAAAAGAAAAACGGTTGGGCAATGAGCTTATAATCCATCAAACCAAACACCGCGTTATCATCAATTTTTTTAAAGGAATCATTAATCGGCAAATAATCATAAATCATCGTCGCCGTTACCACACCGCGACTTTCTAGCATTCGTAAACGGGCTTGACTCTCTTCGGTTTTAAACCAACCCATTAATCCCCTAAGCCCCGCCCCTAGCCAAGGGTAACGGGTAATCGAAAACCGTAACGCTAACCCCATCACTGTGGGATCGGGCCTCAGCTTAAAAATCTCTCCTTGAGCATCTTTAAATAACAAAGGATGAACCCTGTCTGGATCAATAAACGCCTTACCATACCAGTGGGACATTTCTAACATGCCATCCATGGGATGGTGGGTCGGAATCCCTTGACCCCGCCACTGTCCGGTCATAAATGCCAGATCCACCGGCTCTAAGGCGTCATAAAATGCCAAAGCGTCGGCGGTGGTCATTGCGGGGGAAGACAGGAGAAATTGTAATGGGGAACTCGTTATCATCTTGACGCTGGATCAATGCAATGTCTGGGGTTGATGGCTGACCTTGTTGTAGCACATGGTTGGATGTCACCCGTTGCTGACCAAACATCCACTGGGTTATCTACCTAAATCCACCGCAATGCGATGGGCACAGGCAAAGCCCGAAAAGGCTACTGCGTTTAACCCCTGCCCCGGAAAGGTACTGTCCCCCACACAATACAGTCCGGGGATGGCGGTGCGATTAAAGGGCATGGGCAATAGCCCCGGTAATTTACGGCGGGGGATGGGGCCATAGGTGCCGTTTTGTCGTCCTAAAAAGCGGCGATGGGTGCGGGGGGTGCCCACTTCTTGATAATCCAACGCCTCATGAATCCCTGGAAAAATACCTTCGAGGCGATCGATTAACTTCCCGGCGGCGGCTTCTTTTTGAGCCTGGTAGTCCTTGGGGGAAAGATCTTGCCAATGATCTAGCCAACTGGGGGTAAAGGTGTGGATGATGTGGTGATCGGGGGGAGCCAGACTGGGATCTAATAGGGTGGGGATGGAAACAAAAATGGTGCCCTGTTCTTTTTCCAAGTCGTCCCAGTTTTCTAGCAAAATATGGTGACACTCGGTTCCGGTCGGTAACAGATCTGCTTTCACCCCTAAATGGAGGCTTAAAAAACTCGGAGACTGTTGATACCGCTTTTGCCAGCGGCTTTCTTTGCTAGGGAGTTCAGTCGGGTTTAATAATTTTTCAAAGGTGTTCCAACGGGTGGCATTGGAGACAATCCGCCGCCCATAGAATTTTTCGCCATTGGCTAGTTCCACCCCGATCGCCGTTTTACCCCGTTTAAGAATTTGGGTGACGCGGGACTGATAGCGGATTTCTCCCCCGGCTTTTTCTAAACCTGTGACTAACTTTTCGGCAATTTTGCCCACCCCACCCTTGGGATAATTAATGCCCCCATAATGGCGATCGGAAAAGACCATCCCCGCATTAATCATTGGTGTCAAATCTGCCGGCACCACCGACCAGCAATAACATTCCATGTCAATAAATTTGAGTAAGGCGGGATCGTGAATGTAACGGCGGGCAATATCCCCCACATTTTGCGGCAAATATTTCACTAACCCTAAACAGGCCCCTGGAT
>JBJOGT010000043.1:0-4026 GCA_046048115.1 Cyanobacteriota bacterium
AGGGAGACGGCGGGATCGTTCTATTGGTTGCGGTTTTACGATTCGATTCTGGAAAAAACCTTGGTGATCCGGGACGTGTTGGCGGAGAGTTTGCCCTTCGGTGTGTTTGCCCCGGCGGAACTCTATGACATGAACAAACTCCAGCGGGAGCGTCAAGACCTGGACTACTTCAAACGGTCAGCTTCTACAAGGGGTGACCAAGTTCCGCTCCAATATTTATTTGATCCCGATTTACTGGAAAAGCAACGCATTGCGGTGATGGATAGGGCCATTCTGGTGGAAAAGGCGCCCATTCATGCCGAACCCGACAGTGAGACGGTCATTCGTCGGGTGCCTCCGGTCTCGAATATTCTGCAAATTCATATCAAAACCGCTTCCCCGGAAGGAACGGTGGCGGGCCTAACCAGAATTTACCAACGTCTGGCGGACAAAATTCGTCACAAGGAACAAATCACCGCCGCTGAATTGAATTACCTGGGTTATGAAGCGATTCAACTGTTACCGATGGAACCCACCATTGAGTACCGACTAGACGACTTTAACGACCGCAAAGGATCATTTTATGAAGTGGCTAATGAGGCGATCGAAATGGTTGACGATGGATCGGGCCATGAACCAGTGGTGGAGGAAAAAATTAAAATTATTCTGCGTAAACCGAATACGGAAAATTGGGGTTATGATGTGCCCATTTTGGGGTCGGGGGCGACTAACCCGGCGCTATTAGAAAGTTTGCGCCCTGATGAAGTGGTGGACTTGATCGCCACGCTGCACAACTTTCCCAGTGGGCCGATCAAGGTCATCTATGATTTGGTTTATGGCCATGCGGATAACCAAGCCCTGGAATTGATCAACCGCCAATTTTTTAAAGGCCCCAATATGTATGGCCAGGATTTAAACCATCAGTTGCCGATGGTACGGGCAATTTTACTGGAAATGCAGCGGCGGAAAATAAATACAGGGGTTGATGGTATTCGGGTGGACGGCGGTCAAGATTTTCGCTTTTTTAATCCCCTATCCGGTCGGGTGGAACAGGATGACGCCTACTTATTAGCCATGAGTGATGTAGAGCAGGACATCCAAGGACATAAACGGTTGTTATTTACGATTTTTGAAGATGGCCGCCCCTGGCCCGAGGATGGCTGGGAAGAAAAATCCACCTACCGTGATTTAGTGGAGTTGCGATCGCAGTCCTATCAGTGGGGGCCGTTAATTTTTGCCCACAATACCCCCGCCCTAAAAGGCTTTTGGAACCGCAAATGGGAACGGGTGTGTGAGGTAATGTTCAACGGCGATCGTTGGATTACGGGCTGTGCCAACCATGACACGGTGCGCCGGGGCAATCAAATTGATCATCACACCGCCGAAATTAATTGGAATTTTGGCAAAACTTTACCCGACGTCCTGCACAATGCCTACGATAATCCCGCTACTGCTTTGTGGGTGTATGGTTTTAGTCCGGGGTTGCCCATGGACTTTTTGAATGCGTTGATGCACAGTCCCTGGGGCTTTTTCCGCAACACCGATGAACGCTACGGGGTAAAGGTGGCCTTTGAAGAAGAGGGGTTTTTAGAATGGCAAATTTCTTCAAAAATGTATCAAAATCCCCACTTGTTTAAGCATTTAAAAGCCTTGGGGTTTGACCGGCTGGAACTGTTAAAGGACTTTATGAAAGCGGTGGCCGATGCCATGGTCAGGAAGTCATTTAATTTAGAAGAAGTGGCTCAAGCCTGTCGTCATTGCCTGGGGGATTATGAGTCCGACCAACCGGGGCAGTATATCAATCCCGCCTGTGACTTAGAACTTTTAGGGGCGTTTAAACATCCAGGGCAGCCGGACTTTGTTAAGGATTTAGACGTGCCGAAATTAAAACAATTTGCCAGGGCCTTTATGGAAGATGGCCATGAGGCTTGCCGGGTTTCCCACCATGAAGATAAAGCTGATATTGAACGGACAGGGTTTAATTTTAGGCTACGGCAATATCGCCAAGCTAACCCTTGGTTACAGCATAATTTAATCGACGGCGATCGCTTTAATCGCATTAATGAAGACAAGTACACGTTGTTTTATGGACTACGCACTAATCCTGAAACCTTAGAAGATGAGCATCCGGAAAAAGTGGTGATGATTACCCACATGGAAGGGGAACCGGCCATTGTTACCCCAGGGGATTGGCTGCAATTGGATTTAAACGAATGGGAAGTGGCGATCGCCACCCCACGGGTAAATGTGGATTCCACGGCGGATTCCCTGCGGGTTTTTGAACTACGGGATGGACAAGGGCTGATTTTACGCAATAGCCATCCGACCCGCTGACCTTAGATCCGAAAGACATTAAATCGTCTGGGTTTGGGATCAAACTGCACCGAACATATTGAGCACAGGAGGACTTTAACAGAATGACTGGTAAACAGGCTGGCTATGTGATGGCGTTGGATTTAGGCACTACGGGCAACCGCGCCATTTTGTTCGATCGCCAAGGAAAAATTGTGGGGCAGGCTTACAAAGAATTAACCCAGTTTTATCCCAAGGCGGGCTGGGTGGAACATGATCCCCTGGAAATTTGGCACGACACTAAAACTGTAATGGAAACGGTGGTGAAACAAACCGGCATTGACCCCCAAACCATTGCGGCCCTGGGTCTAACGGTACAGCGGGAAACCTGCTTGCTCTGGGATAAAACCACTGGTACTCCTCTCCATCCGGCGATCGTTTGGCAAGATCGACGCACCGCCAGTTACTGCCGGCAACTAGAAGCCCAGGGTCATGGCAAGGATGTTTATGACCGCACGGGGCTTGTGTTAGACGCCTACTTTTCCGCCACCAAACTCCATTGGCTCCTGGCCTGGGCACAAAAAAATTCCGCCGTGGATTTAGCCAATGTTCTCGCCGGAACCATTGATACTTGGGTGTTGTGGCATTTAACCGGGGGAAAAGTTCATTGCACTGACCATAGCAATGCCAGCCGCACCATGCTGTTAAACCTGGAAACTCAGGGGTGGGATCAAACCCTGCTGGACTTATTTGCCATCCCATCCCAGATCATGCCAGCGGTTCAGCCCAGTTTGGGGCCGTTTGGCACCACCGATCCGACCCTTCTCGGGGCAGAAATTCCCATCACCGCTATTTTTGGCGATCAACAGGCCGCCCTCTATGCCCATGGTTGCGATCGCCCGGGGTTATTGAAATGTACCTACGGCACCGGGGCGTTTTTAGTGGTCAATACCGGACAAACCGTCACCCGATCCCAACACCGCTTACTCTCCACGATCGCCTGGACGCAGACCCAAGCCGATGGCCACGTCAAAGTGGATTACGCCCTCGAAGGCAGTATGTTTACCGCTGGGGCCTGTGTGCAATGGTTGCGGGATCAATTACAAGTCATAAAATCTGCGGCGGAAAGTCAAACCCTGGCCCAGAGTGTGGCCGATAACGGGGGGGCCTATTTTGTACCAGCATTGAGTGGATTAGGAGCGCCCCATTGGGATATGTCCGCCTGCGGGGCATTCCTCGGTATCAGCGGCGGTACCGGCAAAGCCCATTTAGTCCGGGCTGTCCTAGAGGCGATCACCTTTCAAGCGCGGGAAGTGGTCGAGGCCATTAACCAAGATGTCGGCACCCCGATCCAAACCCTGAAAGTGGATGGCGGCGCTTGTAACAATGATTTCCTGATGCAATTCCAAGCCGACGTGTTAGGCATTCCGGTGGAACGGCCAGCGGTGTTGGATGCTACGGCCCAGGGAGCTGCCTTTGGGGCCGGATTAGCAGTGGGCTTTTGGGATGACTACTCGGCCCTCGTGGAAAACCGCGCCATTGATCGGGTCTTTGAACCAGGGGCCGGGGCTGAACTCGCCCAGACAAATTTTGCAACTTGGCAAAAAGCCGTGGGTCGGGCTAAAAATTGGGCCGATTCCGATGCAGATTAGGCCTAGCATTTAAACGGCAATCGCCTTGATTGGGAAATGTTTCTTGATCACTTTTGAGGGCAGAGGTCAATGATTAATGCCCGTTGATTGTTCAGTATAGACA
>JBJOGT010000044.1:0-5455 GCA_046048115.1 Cyanobacteriota bacterium
AACGCAGTAGCCGCTTCTCAGCCATTATAACCCAGTTAAATTCCCGGTCTAGGGGGTAGAAGGGTTCGCTGCTGATGGCTGTTTTTTCCCGGAGTCCTGATCCGCTTAGCTAAACCTTCACGGCCCGGTTACTGCTCCGTTCCACTTCTCGTACCTTCTTGCCCCGCCAAAATAGCCGGATTGGTGTGCCAAAAAAGCCCAACTGTTTACGGAATTGCTTTTCAATGTAGCGACGGTAATTATCGTTAAAGCGACTGGGATCATTGACAAATAAGGCGATCGCCGGAGGTTGGGTAGAAACTTGGGTGCCATAATAAATTTTGCCCTGTTTACCTTGGCGAGTGGTGGGGGGAGAATGCCAACTCACGGCCTCTTCCAACACATCATTAATCACCGCTGTGGTAACCCGCCGTCGATGTTCTGCCGCCGCAATGTCCACACAATCGAGAATTTTTTGTACCCGTAGCCCCGTTTGGGCACTGACAAAAATCATCTCCGCCCATTCCATAAAATACAAGCGAGCCATTAATTGTTCCCGGTGTTCATAAATGGTGTAGGAATCTTTCTCCACCGCATCCCATTTATTGATCACCAACACCACCGCCCGACCTTCTTCAATAATCCGTCCCGCTAACTTGAGATCCTGTTCCGTGACTCCATCCAACACATCCAACACAAACAAGACCACATCGGCCCGTTTAATGGCTTTGAAAGCGCGGTTAATACTGAAGAATTCTGCCCCATAATCGACATTTTTTTTGCGTCGGATGCCCGCCGTGTCAATGAGTCGATAGCGTTTATCTCCCCGTTCCACCACCATATCAATGGCATCCCGTGTGGTGCCTGAAATGGGACTAACGATCGCCCGTTGTTCGCCGGTAATCGCATTTAATAAACTGGATTTGCCCACATTGGGACGACCGATGATCGCCACTTTAATTTCCTCGTCTTCTTCCTGTTCATTCGTTGGTGGGAGGTATTCCAACAGGGCATCGAGTAAATCCCCCGTCCCGCTGCCGTGGATGGCGGAAATGGGAAAGGGTTCCCCCAGGCCTAAATGCCAAAACTCCGCCGCTTGCATCAAGCCCTGATCCGGGGATTCGCACTTATTGACCGCCAGGAGCACTGGCACCGATTGTTGACGCAACCATTGGGCAATTTCTTCATCACTGGCCGTTGGCCCCTGTTGGCCGTCCACCACAAAAATGGCCGCTTGGGCTTCGGCTAAGGCTAAGCTAGCCTGTTCCCGAATTTCTGGTAAAAATTCCGTGTCGTCGTTGAAAACTAAACCACCGGTATCCACCACCTGGAAATCCCGATCCTGCCAAAAAGCGGGGCGATAGGTGCGATCGCGGGTAATGCCGGGTTGATCATGGACGATCGCCTGTTGATTACCCGCAAGACGATTAACAAAGGTAGATTTGCCCACATTTGGGCGACCGATAATAGCAACAATGGGGAGGGGCATAATTTAAAATATCAATCCAAAATAATCAAAAAAATAACGAAAAATTCCTTTGCTAGTCCCGTTCTCAGTGCTGAAGCGTCTTCATAACAAGCGAGATAATCTTGATGAAATGAATATGTCCTAAGCTCTCAAAGGGTTTTAGGAAATCAACTATTGTGATCACTCTGATGGGGTTTTTAACTTTGTTTTTCGTGCCAGGTTTGTCCGAGGTGATCAACAGTCAAACTTGGCTTAATTATTATATCGGCTCAGCCTCAGCCTTTTATGACTTAGGTTGTTTAAGTTGAACACCGGCGGATCACCTGGTACCAAAGGGCGAAGACGTTCTCCTGTCTGCATCATTGGTATAAGTCTAAGGATGTCCCCCCCGCCGTACTTGTATTCCTAACCGTTCCACGGCCCTCCCCCGACCATACAACCACGAATTATTCTGATGGGGCAGACTCCCCAGGGCGATCGCCGTCATCGGTTTACCCCTGTTTACCTTTTTCTTTTCTTCTTAAATAAGTGTACTGCCAAATTTAAGATGCAACCAATGGTAAGGTATAAGGCAACCTTCAGTTCTGCGTTTAGTTGACGGTTTTTTGATGAGCGATGATTCTCCAAATCCTGAGTGGCAATTAGTCCCCCGAGAAGACTGTGTCCAATTAACATTAATGTTGCCTGGGAATGTTCCCCATCAACACCTTGAACAAAGTCTAACGACCTATCTACGGATGATGGCCGGTCGGTGGGGTTCCCAATCCCAGGTACGGTTGGCAGTCAACAATCAATTACTTGATTCTCGGCAACTCCAGGCGATCGCCGATGGCCTTCAACAACAAAACTTAGAATTGCAATGGGTGGAAACGACCCGTCGCCAAACTGCCGTAGCGGCTGCCAGCGCGGGGTTATCCGTTGATCAGACGCCACCAAATATCACCCTCATTACCAAGGAAATCGTTCTGCCGCCGCCGCCGCCCCTAGTATTGCGCCAAACCCTCCGTTCCGGGGGCGAAATCCGTCACAATGGGGATGTGATCATCATTGGGGATGTTAACCCTGGCAGTAGTGTGATGGCCGATGGCAATATTCTGATTTGGGGTTGTCTGCGGGGAACGGCCCATGCCGGTGCCAGGGGCGATCAGCAGGCTGTTATTATGATTTTACGCTCGGGGGCCTGCCAACTCCGGATTGCCGATATGGTCGCTAGGGTAGGAGCAGATGCCGGCGATCGTCGTGATCCAGAAATCGCGTATATTACGTCAGAAGGTATCCGTCTAACCCCGGCCCGTCAATTTCAGCGTCCCGTTTCGGTCTAAATTTTTATATCATTAATTTTTTGCGTTTAAGTCTTTAAGTCTTTACTGCACGTCATCAGCCAACTATGAATCGGATTATTGTTGTCACGTCGGGCAAAGGAGGTGTGGGAAAAACAACAACCACCGCCAATCTCGGAGCCGCCCTCGCTCGACTCGGGAAAAAAGTTGTTTTAATCGATGCAGATTTTGGCTTGCGTAACCTAGATCTACTCTTGGGACTAGAGCAGCGCATTGTCTATACGGCGATCGACGTCCTGACAGATGAATGTACCATTGAAAAGGCCCTGGTCAAGGATAAACGCCTACCCAATTTAGTCCTGCTACCGGCGTCCCAAAATCGCTCCAAAGATGCCATTGATGCAGATCAGATGCAGTCTTTGGTGGATCAACTACTACCTAAATTTGACTATATTATTATTGACTGTCCAGCAGGGATTGAAGGGGGCTTTCGCAATGCCGTGGCTCCGGCCCAGGAAGCGATTATCGTCACGACCCCAGAAATGTCGGCGGTGCGGGATGCGGATCGGGTTATTGGTTTATTGGAAGCTGAAGACGTGGGTAAAATTAACTTAATTGTCAATCGGCTCCGGCCAGAAATGGTACAGCTCAATCAAATGATTAGCGTGGAAGATATTTTAGACCTGCTGGCCATACCGTTAATTGGCATTGTTCCCGATGACCAAAAAATTATTATTTCCACTAATAAAGGCGAACCGTTGGTATTAGAAGAAAAGCTATCGGTCCCCGGCCTTGCTTTTCAAAACATTGCCCGTCGTTTAGAAGGTCAAGATATTCCTTTCCTAGATTTTATGGCGGCCCACAACAGCTTACTTAACCGTATTCGTCGTCGTCTTTTGGGAAGTTAAATTCCCCGCAATTTCCCATTGATCTAGACCCATAGTGAGCAAAAAACCATGATTTTGGACTTAATTGATCGAATGTTTAGTCGGAGTAGTCGGCAAAGTGGTGTAGATGCGAAGCGTCGCCTCAGGCTAGTGATTGCCAATGATCGCTCTGGCTTAAGTCCAGAAATGATGGAAGCGATGCGCCGCGATATTGTTGAAGTCGTCAGTCGGTATGTGGAAATTGACCCGGCGGAAATGGAATTTTCCCTGGAAAGTGACCAGCGCATGACGGCGTTAATTGCTAATTTGCCAGTGCGACGGGTACGATGAAGCAAGATAGTCCAAAAATATTGAAAACCCTCGATTATTACCATTTTTCGTGAGGAAACTCCATGACTGCCTGGCAACGCTTGCAACAAATTGCGCCAGCGGCGATCGGGGCATTGCTGTTTACGTTATCTATTGGGGCGATTCGGTCAGAATTACGCCATTATGGTTGGCAAAATGTCTTGGATAGTTTGCACAGTATTGCGAAATTTCGTTTGCTGGCAGCATTTGGGTTAATGCTGGTGAATTATCTGATTTTAACGGGCTACGATACCCTAGCTATGGTTTATCTGCGCCAATCGGTTTCCTGGGGCAAAACCAGCTTTGTGGGGTTTGTCAGTTACGCCATTAGCAATAGTGTGGGTTTAGCGTTATTAAGCGGTAGTGCCATCCGCTATCGATTGTATCAATCCTGGGGACTATCTCCGGTAATTATTGCCCAGGCGATCGCCTTTTGTAATCTCAGTTTTTGGTTAGGGCTATTTGCCGTAGGGGGCATTACCTTTATCGTAGAGCCATTACAATTGCCCGCCTTTTTGCGATTACCATTTGTATCGGTACATCCCGTAGGGATTATCTTTCTGGCAATCACCGGGGGGTATTTAATCGCCACAGGCAGTCATCGCGTACCGTTACAGATAGGGAAATGGCGACTCCCAAAAGTTCCTTTACCCGTTTCGTTGGCGCAAATTGGCATCACCACTGCTGATTGGGTTTTGGCCTCTGGCGTCTTATTTATTTTGTTACCCTCCCACCATCATTTGGGGTTTGCAGCCTTTTTTGGCATTTATTTATTGGCCCAAGTCTCCGGTATTATCAGTAATGTGCCAGGGGGTTTGGGGGTATTTGAAACGGTGGTGTTATTTTTACTCACGCCGAAATTTTCATCAGTACAGGTATTGGGCGCTTTATTGGCTTATCGGGTTATTTATTTTTGGATTCCCTTGGCAGTAGCGAGTGTCAGCTTGGGCAGTTTTGAACTCTGGCAACATCGACAAAATTCCCTATCACACTGACCCTATCAGACTCTAAAGGGGGCGCAGCCTAAAGCAGGGTTGATCCGGATCTTGTCCAGTGGAAAGGGCTGTAAGGCTTACCCTGTAGGACGAAAGCTAAAATCTTTTCAGAGCAGGCTGCCCCTTAAATTAATGCTCTTGCACGCGGGTATTTTGCTCTTTGGGAGCGGGTTTTTGAAGGGAGTTTTCTCTGTTTGCGTGCATCTTACCTCACACTTATACCCTCCTATTCCAGGCAGTATAAGCTTTTCAGCATTTTTCGGCAAACCCTAAATAGTACCTGCGTATAGAGCTTGTTCCCCAACCAAGTAATCCACAAATTGACGGGCTGATCGCCCCGATCGCCCATTGTGTTGGGTAGCCCATTGCTTCGCCCGAAAGTCTAGGTCCGTCGCTGAAATCGTTAATCCTGCCCGTTGGGCCAAGTGGTGAACAATCTCCAGATAGGTTTTTTGATTCGCCGGTAAAAAGGTCAGGGTTAGACCAAACCGATCCCGG
>JBJOGT010000045.1:0-3968 GCA_046048115.1 Cyanobacteriota bacterium
TTTGGGATTTTCCAACACTAATGACGCTACCAATAGTGTTACCGATCAGAAAGTACAAATGTCCGTTTGCTCATTTTGGGAACGCTTTTGGAATTATCAACGGCAGAATAAGACTTGTAGCGATCGCCAAAAGGTATTGACAAGCAAGATATGATGTGGGCTGGTTCCCCGCGAAGAAAAATCAGCCCAGTCTGAACTGCCCTGGAGCAGGTTAAACGCTATATATAGTGTTTTGATAAAATCCTTAAACACTAGGAAAAATCAGTGAACCCACAGTTGTTAAAATCTGCGCCTTGCATATCACTTGATAGCTATGGGGTAAGATGGCGACTTCTGGGTCATTGTTGTTTTCGGGGCAACTAAGGAGAATAGACCCTTGACAGAAAAAAATTTGCGACAATCAAGGCTGAATCACTTTATTAGCGCATTAGCGCCCTCTTGATGAACCCCGACGTAAAAACTGCACCCAATCTTAGGTCTTGGTTGATGCTGATTGCACCTTTTTTCCTCTGGGGAACGGCAATGGTGGCCATGAAAGGGGTTTTGCCGGATACCACCCCCCTGTTTGTGGCCACGGTGCGCTTAATTCCTGCCGGAGTGTTGGTGTTATTCTTGGCGACGTGGCAACAGCGACCCCAACCCCATAGTTGGCAAGGCTGGGGCTGGATTGGCCTATTTGCGGTGATTGATGCGACCTGTTTCCAGGGATTTTTAGCCCAGGGGTTGGCACGAACCGGAGCGGGGTTAGGATCGGTGATTATTGATTCCCAACCGATCGCCGTGGCTTTGCTGTCGAGTTGGTTATTTAAAGAGGTGATTGGAGGTGTGGGCTGGTTGGGTCTGGCCTTGGGCATTGGTGGCATTAGCTTAATTGGTCTGCCCGATGAATGGTTTTATCAATTGTGGCAATCCCAATCCTTGGCGATCGCCTGGAGCCCAGAGATCTTGTGGCAAAGCGGTGAAGTCTGGATGTTATTGGCCTCCTTGTCCATGGCCATCGGCACAGTGCTAATTCCCTATGTCAGTCGCCACGTTGACCCGGTTGTGGCCACGGGCTGGCACATGATTATTGGCGGTTTACCCCTAATGGCGATCGCCCTTTGGCAGAATCATCAACCTTGGCAAAATATCACGCCCTGGGGCTGGGGCAATTTAGCCTACGCCACGGTATTTGGGAGCGCCATCGCCTACGGTATTTTTTTCTATTTAGCGTCCCAGGGCAACCTAACCAGTTTAAGCGCCCTAACCTTTTTAACCCCAATTTTTGCCCTGAGCTTTGGCAATTTGATTTTGGGTGAACAACTCAGTCCTCTGCAATGGATTGGGGTCGGTTTTACCTTGATCAGTATTTATTTAATTAATCAACGTGATCTGGTGACTGTCAAACTAAAACAGATATTATCGAGTCTCAGAAAACCCATCGCTAGCGATCAATAATGCCATCGGCGATTGAGCCAATCAACGGGGAACTGGGTAAAACCGATGCCCCCATTGTCCACTGAATCAGGACGTTAAAAGCCCTAAACGTTAGAATAGATACTATTGCGCAAAATGGTATACCCCTTAATCAACTCCTGAATCCCCCGGTCTAAAGACCAATCGGGACTAAAGCCCGTACTTAAAATCCGTTGATTAGAGACAATGTAATCCCGCTTATCGGGATCTTCCCCAATGGGCGCTTCTAAGTAAACAAACTTAGGCAAATGTTTTTGGATTTCAGCGCACAACTCTAATTTGGATAAATTAGCATCTTCCAAACCCACATTGTAGGCCTTGCCTTTCATGGTTTCAAAGTTTTCTAAGCCATGTAAAAAGACCTTGGTTACATCCCGAATATGAATGTAATTGCGTTTGAAATGACCTTCAAAAATCACCACTGCCCGGTCATAAAAGGCCCGATAAACGAAATCATTAACCAGGAGATCAACCCGCATCCGGGGGGACATGCCAAACACCGTCGCCAGTCGGAACGTTATACTATTTTCCCGCTCTAGCACTGCTTTTTCCGCTTCAACCTTGGTGACCCCATAAAGGGAAATGGGACGTAGAGGGCTCTCTTCTGTGCAAAATTTACCCTGTTCGCCGATACCATAGCCACTGTTAGTTACCGGCATCAAAATTCGTTGTTGGGGACTGGCCAAACGGCAAATCATTTCCACAGCGGTTTGATTGGTGGTTTTTGTCCCGATTTCATCCCGACTGCACAGGGGCGCACCAACTAAGGCCGCTAAGGGAATAATCACATCGGCATCCTTGAGTAAATCCTTAATTAGGGCTTCGTTACGACAATCTCCCCGTAAGACCTTAAATCCGTCGTATTGGCAACACTCCGCCAAGCCATTCTGCTGGAACATGAAATTATCCAACACGGTGACATCATGCCCTGCGGCCAAAAGGGTCGGGGTTAACACGGAGCCAATATAGCCTGCTCCGCCGGTAATCAAAATTTTCATTGTTGTGAGTTTACTCCTCCGAAAAATGGGTTAATAAAGCCAATCACGAGTCCGTTCCTCAGTAAAGCAAAAAACGGCTACCCCCTTTCATTAAGGGGAAATGGTCAAGGCATCATGGCGCTTAACCGCTTCTAAGTATTGTTCAATGGCCTCGTCGGTTTTGCCCATAAACCGCACCGTCCCCCGATCCAGCCAAAGGGTTGTATCACAGGAATCTTGAATGAAATCTAAGCTGTGGGAAACTACCAAAATTGTGGTTTTATGTCCCCAGAGTTTATCCATACGAGCTTGACATTTATGTTTGAAACTTTCATCTCCCACTGACAATACTTCGTCCAAAATTAAAATATCGGGTTCTACATCCGTGGCGATCGCAAAGCCCAACCGAGCGGACATTCCGGAAGAAAGGGACTTCACCGGCGCATCCGCCACAGTCTGTAGCTCAGCAAAATCCAGAATATCCCTGACCCGCTCCTGCATTTCCTGGCGGGAAAACCCCAGCATCACTCCATAGAGAACAATATTATCCCGCACGCACAAATCGGGGTCAAATCCCGCGCCTAACTCGATCAAGGGCGCAATGTCTCCTTTCACCCGTAGGGTTCCCATGGAAGGGGCTAAAATACCGCAAATTACCTTTAATAAGGTTGATTTTCCCGAACCATTAGACCCAATAATGCCAATCTTGTCCCCCATCAACACCGATAAATCGATATTGTCGAGGATCAATTTGCGCGATGGCTGACGGTATTTTCCTTCTATAAATGACAAAATTGTCCGCTTGAGATCATAGGAAAATTCTTCCTGCGTCCGGCGGTATAAAGAAACCTTATCGAGACGAATAACTTCAGACATCTAAAATCAGCGTTACAACAAATCCATGAAGTACTTCTGCCAAGAGCGGAAGCAAGTCCAACCCACCGCCAACAAAATGACACCATTTAACAACGAATGCCCGATTAAGCCAAGATCCGGTGTCTGTCCACTTAAGGAAATCTGACGGATGCTCTCGATAATCGGTAACAGGGGATTAATGACCAGAAAGCGACGCACTTGTTCCGGGACAATCTCGGCGGGATAAAAAACCGGCGATCCAATCCAGAGGACAAAACAAACAAGTTCGTAAAAATAGGGCAGGTCGCGGAAAAAGACATAGAGAGCACTGACGAAATAACCAACCCCTGCACAAACTAAACTTAAGGCCAACAGGGGAAACAGTAAGGATAGGGCATTGACAAACCACCAGCCAGACTCCCAGGATTTATAGACTGTCACCGCTGCCAACAAAGGGAGTGGACCAACGACAAACTGGAAAACGTTGGACAGAATCATGGACAAGGGAAAAACGCTGATGGGCAGCCGGATCTTGTTCATTAAGCCACCACTGGAGACCACACTGGCTAGAGCTTGGTTGGTGGATGCGGAAAAAAAGTTGATTACCAATAAACCGGTGAACGCTGCCAAAATATAGTTGCGGGCCGATCCATAGAAGGATGCAAAGGCTGCGCCGAAAAT
>JBJOGT010000046.1:0-6878 GCA_046048115.1 Cyanobacteriota bacterium
AAAAGGTTGAAACAGTTTATCCAAATTCTCTGGGGCAATGCCAATCCCGTTATCGGTAATGGCAATTTCTAGGCGAGAAACCGGCGGCGGGTGATCAAGATTCTGCATTGGCTGAAAAACAGAGACCCGTTCAATGCCAGCTAGGGTCAGGGGGGGATCATGGGGCACCGGGGGCAGTAGACGGACAGTGAGGGTAACGGCACCGCCTTCCCGGGTGAATTTTACCGCATTATTGAGTAAATTAATCAAGATTTGGTGTAAACGTCGCTCATCTCCCCAGATATGGGGCAGGTTATCGGGAATTTTGCGGATCAGTTGAATATTCTTTTTCTGGGCCTGTTGTTTGATGAAGACCAAACTGGTTTCGCAGAGATTTTTGACGGAAAGATTGATGCAATCGAGTTCTACTTCGCCAGCTTCAATTTTGGCCACATCGAGGATGTCGTTAATTAATGAAAGTAAATGCCTACCGCTGCGTTCCACGGTTTGCAGTGACTGGCGTTGTTTGGTGCTCAAAGGGCCATAAATTTCTTCCAAAACCCCTTCGGTTAATCCCAGAATGGCATTTAATGGTGTCCGCAGTTCATGGCTCATGTTGGCCAAAAATTCATCTTTTAAGCGTGTCGCCCTGGCTAGTTGTTGATTCCGCTCGCCGAGTTGCTCCTGGGCAATTTTTCGCTCCGTTAGTTCCAGTTCTAGTTGGCGATATAAGTCTGCCTGTTGGATAGCGATCGCCAATTGATTGGCCACCCGGCGCAGGAGTTGAATGTCCCAATCCTGCCAATTGCGGGGGGCATCACATTGATGGGCAATCAATAATCCCCACAGGCGATCCTGTTCCACAATCGGGACGACTAACTTGGCTTGCACTTGAATTTCGATTAAAAAATTAATCAAACAAGGCAACACCTGATTTCGTTGGGCATCCCGGTCATATAAGGCAAAAATTCGCCCATCGATATAGCGGTCATAATTTTGCTTGGGAAATACTTCTTCGGGAAATACCCGGTTGAGTAACTTTTCCCAGGGAGGTAACACGGCCTCGGCGATCGCCGCCCCGGTGTCATTGTCAAACACCCGATACACTAACACCCGATCTGTATTTAATACGTTTCGCAACGCTTCCACCGTCGCTGTCAATATTTCGTCCAAATTCAACGAGGATCGCGTCCGCTCAATTAAGCTGGTCATTACCCGCTCCTGTTGGGCTTGACGTTTCAACTGTTGTTCTACCCGTTTCCGTTGGGTAATATCCTGGGCCACCCCGACAACCTGTTCCACCTGTCCGGCTTCATTGTATTTAAAAATTACATCCCGGCTCAAAAACCAACGCCAACTCCCATCTTTCGACCGAACCCGGTATTCATTTTCTAAAATCATGCCCGGTTGGGCCCGTTGAATGCGTTCAAAATGCTTCAGGGCACTGTCGATGTCATCGGGATGAATCAACGTTGTTAAAAACTCGTCCCCCATGGCTTGAAATTCCTCGGGAGAATACCCCAAAAGAGCATGACTTTGACGATTCACATAAACATTCCGTTGGGCTTGGATATCAAACACATAGAGCACATCGGGGGAAGCATCGGTAATCCCCTGAATTAAGGCCTCACTTTCCCGCAAAGCCAGTTCATTTTGTTTCTGTTGGGTAATGTTGATATGGCCGCCCACCATCCGCAGGGGTTTGCCGTCTTGATCCCATTCAATACCCTTGCCCGCACAGAGAACCCATACCGTAGACCCATCTTGATGACGATAACGGACTTCCAGGCTGTAGGGAATCTGCCCCCGGCTTTGGATATAGCGTTCTAAGTTGTGTTGAGCCAGAAGCAAATCTTCAGGAAAAATAATCTCCGTAAAGCTGGTTAAATCCGTGGCATTGGCATCGGCTTCATAGCCAAACATACGTCGGAAACCCACGCTGAGATATTCTTGGCCAGTGACTATGTTCCAATCCCAATAACCCCCGAACACATCATCGAGGACGGTTTCCACCACCGTTAATTCCTCTGCTAGCCGCTGCCTCTGTTCCGCTTCTTGTTTGAGAATTACTTCAGTTGTAATATCCTGTACTGTGCCCAGAGAAAGCAACGCCGTTCCATCATCGGCAAAGGTGGTTTCACATTCCTCCCGCACATATTTGATTTGGCCATCGGGCATTTGTAGGCGATGCACCAGTTGATAGGGTTCCTGGGTGTCTAAATGGGTTTGATAGGCTTGGCAGACTAAATCCCGATCCGCCGGGTGGACAATGTCTAAAAAACCTTCGTAGCTTGCGGTAAATTGTTCCGGGTCAATTTCAAACAGGCGAAAGACTTCCGGCGACCAATACAAATCATTGGTTGTGAGGTTTAATTCCCAATGACCCAGCTTGGCAATCTGTTGGGCTTTATCATACTGCGCTTGGATTTTACGCAGGGATTGTTCTATCTGTTGCCGTTCCGCGACTTCTTTGTTTAATTTGGTGACTAAATTACTTTGCCGGATGGCGATCGCCAGTTGAACGGATAAATCTTGCATAATTTGGGCTTCGACCGGTTGCCATAGCCGGACTCCCTGACAATGGTGGGCAATCAATAATCCCCACAGCTTTTCTTCAACATAAATAGGCTGCACTAAATTGGCCGTCACCCCATACTGTTCCAACAACTCAATATGGCAGGGTTCATAGCCCATAACATAAATATCATTGGCAATAACCGGCGCTTCCCCCCGTAATGTCAGATTCTGCCACCGCTGAAAACAACTATCGGCAATGCGATTCCCCAACGCGGATTTAATGCCATCCGTCACAGACTCGGCCACAATTAACCCCGACCAATCCGGCTGAAATTGGTAGATCAACAGGCGATCGGCGTTTAAGCAGGCTTGTAATTCCGTCACGCAGGTCTGCAAAATTTCCGGCAATTTCAGACTTTGGCGAATCTGCAACGCCATGCGATTGACCAACCGTTCCCGTTCCGCTGGGCTATGGAGGTTCATGTTTGGGGTGTCTGATGGCATAAGCAAAGAAGCAGACCGATAAGGGGAATCAACCATGATCACTAATCAAATACAGTCATAGGATCAACTTTAGGGGTTTTTGAGCACCTCTTAATTGTGACGGATTGTTTTCCTGATTGTAGGAATCCCTTGATCCGGTTAAGGTCACAAAAAAGTCCCCTAGATTCAAAATCTAAGAGACCGGGATAATCAGTCAACATTTGATCAAGGGCTATTTACCCATGCCCAACTGCTGGGCCTTTTGATAAACCTTACCTTCGGTTAACAGAGAGGGCGCAATGACCACATCCACCTGTTGCATTTCTTTCATGTTTTTAGCACCAAGGGTTCCCATACTCGTTTTTAATGCCCCCAACAGATTATGGGTGCCATCATCGAGCTTGGCGGGGCCGACCATGATTTCCCGAATCGTTCCCGTTGTGCCCACATTAATGCGAGTCCCCCTGGGTAAAACAGGACTGGGGGTGGCCATACCCCAATGAAACCCCCGACCAGGGGCTTCGGCGGCCCGGGCAATGGGGGAACCAATCATCACCGCATCCGCACCGCAGGCAATACATTTACAGATATCACCACCGGTAATAATGCCCCCATCGGCAATCACAGGCACGTAACGCCCTGTTTCCGCAAAATAATCATCCCGGGCTGCGGCACTGTCGGCGATCGCCGTCGGTTGGGGCACGCCTACCCCTAAAACGCCTCGGGACGTGCAAGCTGCACCGGGGCCAATGCCCACTAACACCGCCGCCGCCCCTGCTCGCATCAAGTCTAAGCTGACTTCATAGGTCACGCAGTTGCCCAAAATAACGGGCATCGGCATTTCTTGGCAAAGTTTAACGAGATCTAATGTCTGGACAGATGCGGGGGAGAGATGGGCCGTCGAAACCACCGTGGCCTGGATGAATAATAAATCCGCGCCCGCTTCCGCCACCGTACTGCTATATTTTGATGCCCCCAAGGGAGTCAAGCTAACTGCGGCAATGCCCCCTTGGTCTTGAATTTCTTTAATGCGTCGGGTGATCAATTCCGGCTTGATGGGTTCTGCATAGAGTTCTTGCATCAAACCCACAAATTCCGTTTTTCCCACGGAAGCAATGCGATCTAGGATCGGATTTGGATCTTCATAACGGGTTTGAATTCCCTCTAGATTCAAGACCCCTAAAGCGCCTAACTCCGAAAGTAATACCGCCATGCGGCTATCGACCACCCCATCCATTGCACTGGCAATAATGGGGATCTCACGCTCAATGTCTCCCAATCGCCAGCGGGTATCCGCTAGACTCGGATCTAAAGTACGCACTCCGGGAACCAGTGCAATTTCGTCGATACCATAGGCTCGACGGGCTGTTTTTCCCCGTCCAATCGTAATGTTCACGCTTGTCTACTATTCCCAAATTGTTTAAATTAGCGTATCAAATAATCTGACGGTTTGTGCGTTAACCCTGGCAGGGATGGTGTTCTTTGGCTTTGCTTTATTTCTGACAACGGATTGCATTGGCGATCGATCATAGCGTTTTGGCACTGGCCCTCGACCATGGCGCGTTTGGCAGCCCTTGGGGGAAGACTAAACGGGGGGACTGAGTGATGCTTTGCCCAGCGATGTTTAAATTTTGTACCGATCGCCTACCCATTCCGTGGGGCGAAGACTAAACTTTGTTTAACCCCTGTGCTTAATTTTTCGGTGAGCTTACTAAATTAAGGAGTATAAACCTATGGCTGTGGACTACATCATTGAAGATTTGATGGAGCAGTTGGTGGAGATGGGCGGATCGGATATGCACATTCAAGCGGGTGCACCGGTCTATTTTCGGGTGAGTGGCAAACTCGAACCCATCAATGAAGAAATCCTGAGTCCCCAGGACAGTCAGAAGTTAATTTTTAGTATGCTCAACAATTCCCAACGCAAGGAGCTAGAGCAGGGCTGGGAATTGGATTGTTCCTATGGGGTTAAAGGTCTGGCCCGCTTTCGGGTCAATGTTTACAAGGAACGGGGCTGTTATGCGGCTTGTCTGCGGGCTTTATCCTCAAAAATCCCCAACTTCGAGCAATTAGGGTTACCCAATATTGTGCGAGAAATGGCGGAACGCCCTAGGGGATTGATTCTGGTCACAGGGCAAACGGGATCGGGCAAAACCACGACCCTGGCGGCGATCTTGGATTTGATTAACCGCACCCGCGCTGAACATATTCTGACCATTGAAGATCCCATTGAATACGTCTTTCCCAATATCCGCAGTTTGTTCCACCAACGCCAAAAGGGGGAAGATACCAAAAGTTTTGCCAATGCGCTGAAAGCTGCTCTACGGGAAGATCCTGACATCGTACTGGTGGGGGAGTTACGGGATTTGGAAACCATTGCCCTTGCCATTAGTGCTGCTGAAACAGGACACCTTGTTTTTGGTACGCTCCACACCAATTCAGCGGCGGGTACTATTGACCGGATGCTAGATGTGTTTCCGGCTAACCAACAGGCCCAAATTCGGGCGATGCTCTCTAATTCTTTACTGGCAGTCTTTTCCCAAAACTTGGTCAAGAAAAAGGCTCCTAAACCCGGTGAATTTGGTCGAGCTATGGTGCAGGAAATTATGGTCATTACCCCGGCGATCGCCAACTTAATTCGGGAAGGAAAGGCGGCCCAGATTTATTCCGCCATTCAAACGGGGGCAAAATTAGGGATGCAGACCATGGAGCAGGCCCTCGCCAACCTCATCGTTTCCGGAGTAATCACCTTAGAAGAAGGTTTGTCTAAGAGTGGAAAGCCCGATGAGTTACAACGTTTGATTGGTGGTATGGCGCCTCAACCAGCGGCCCGTCGTCGCTAATCCCATTCATCCTCTCAACCTTTACCATTACCGCGTCATTAATATTTACGATCATCCTGTCAACCCACTGAGGGAGAAAATAAACCATGGCCACCTTTGTTGCCCAAGTTAAAGATAGGCAAGGAAAAACCTCAAAAGCCAAAGTAGAAGCGATGAGCCCCGAGCAGGCTCGCACCATTCTCCGGCAGCAATATGCGGCGATCGGCTCCATTAAACAGGCGTCTGATGGCATTAATCTAGAATTCCTAGAAAATCTGCTCAACAATGTCACCGTTAAAGATAAAGCAATTTTCTCCCGCCAATTTTCCGTCATGATTAACGCCGGGGTGGCGATCGTGCGCTGTTTGGGAGTATTGTCGGAGCAATGTCCTAATCCTAAGCTCAAACGGGCTTTAACCGGCATCAGTGGGGAAGTGCAACAGGGAACCAACCTGTCGGAAGCCATGGCCAGATATCCAGAGTGCTTTGATGACCTGTACGTCAGCATGGTGGAAGCCGGGGAGGCCGGTGGGGTACTCGATGAAGTTTTGAACCGCCTCTCCAAATTGTTGGAAGATATGGCGCGACTACAAAATCAAATTAAATCCGCCATGGCCTATCCGACAGCGGTTGGTCTACTTGCCGTGGTGGCTTTTTTAGGGATGACAATCTTTTTAATCCCCGTCTTTGCCGGCATTTTTGAAGGACTAGGAACAGAGTTGCCTGCCCTGACCCAATTTATGGTGGATTTGAGCGGCTTTTTAAGAAGTCCCTTGGCGGTTCTGCCGGTGATTGGCATTGGGGCCGCTGTCTTTTTGTTCAAAAAATACTATGCCACCTACATGGGCCGTCGCCAAGTTGATGCGTTGATGCTGAAATTGCCCTTATTTGGTCCCCTTAATGAAAAAACAGCGGTGGCCCGTTTCTGTCGGATTTTTGGGACATTGACCCGTTCTGGGGTTCCCATTATCCAATCATTAGAAATTGTGGTGAATACCATTCCCAACAAAATTATTTCCGACGCCATCGCCGGTGCTATTGCCGAAATTCAACAGGGGGGCATGATGAGTTTGGCGT
>JBJOGT010000047.1:0-3552 GCA_046048115.1 Cyanobacteriota bacterium
TTACCTCCCAGTATTTCGCTTTTTCTATAGCCATTCTATCCTTCTCTTCTCTTTCTCGTCCTCATTGCTCCTTGAAACACTTGCCACAGCAAGGCTTCACGACTTATGGGTAAAGCATAGATACAGTCGATAGGCTAGGTCTTTGGCAATTTCTGCACCGTCGCCGAGTTTGGCCATGAGGTCTGCGGCTCCGGTTTCGCCTTTTTTGTCGAGGGTATGGATCAAAACTTGGGTGAGGAACCAATGGGGGGCTCTAGGGGGAATAGATGACAGGGAACTGGGAACAGGATTTTCACTATTCCCTACTCCCTCTTTCGTATTCCCTACAACCACCGGCTCCACCCAAGCCTCCTTACCCTTCTTCGTCGAAAGCTGAAACGATCGCACCAACGGCATCCGACACCCACAAGCCGGATTAGGACAAACCACCGTCCGCGCCCACAGCCAAGCAATCACCGTTGCCTCCGTTCCCTGATCATCAAGCTTCACCCTCGGATATAAATCGCCAATCTTCTCAAAAGCCCGTTCCCGCATCCAACTGCCGTAATAACGCACGTCCGCCGCCAACCCTTGCGCCCCCGACCAAGACGACATCCTTTGCTTACTGCGGGCATCAGGATTAACCGGAGCCTGATCCCTAAACCTCGGTGGAATCTCGATCAACGCCTTATTGATCAACACCGCCACCGGATTCAGATCCCTGGCATGGGCTTCCAATCCCAATCGCTGAGCCTCCAACGGAATCGAGCCCCCCCCCGCAAACGGGTCATAGGCTGGCGGCGCGTACCGGGCAATATACTCCCGCACCGCATCCGGTTTCGTCGGGGGTTCCTCCCCCCGCTCCCACGCCAAACACCGCGCAATCTCCCGCTGAGCCTGATGAATAATGTCTGGCTCCTTGATATCATCCCAGGACACCAAACCCCGTACCACCCGCTTACTATTGCCCTTTTTATCCGTTTGTGTCTCGAACCGCCCCAAAATATCAAACAACCGTTGCCGCTCTTTCGCTTGGTCAGCCTCCGTGGGGAACCTGTCCGGCCAACTACTCGGATCATCCACCAAACTTGCCCATAACACCGCCCGACAAGCCGCCAGAGGTCGCCGCGCCCACCAGAGATGAAGCGTTGAAGGATGACCATGGCGGATCGACTTCTCCCGCGCCGATTCTGCATTGATAGCCTCTAGGGGCAGGGCAACTTCGATGAGTTTTTTACGCATTTTTAGAGATCTTCCTCAGACAAATTAGCCTGTTTTAAAAAGTGTCGGAGCAAACCAACTTTTAAATCTTGATTGCCATGAATAGGCACAGAAATACGAACAGATTCTCCCTCTTTTTTATGGATGTGATGACTGCCTTTAATTCTCATTAACTGCCAGCCATGCTCTTCCAAAATCTTGGCGAACTTTTTGCCCGAAATCGACTTCATACAGCAATTTCCATAATGCGGGCATTATCCGTCTTTTCAAACGTATCTACCTCAACGGATAAACATCCCTCGATCGCCTCATAAAGATTCGTTAAGAGTTCCTCAAAATTATCGCCTTGGGTCGCACAGCCCGGAATAGCTGGAACTTCTGCCCAGAAACCCCCTTCTTCCGCTTGGTGAACAATAATTTTTAATTTCATGGTTTTTTAATTGTCGATATAGGGTTTTATTGACTAATTTTTCAACGGGTACTGGCATGGAGCACTGTTAACCCCACCACCTCGTCTCCCTCACCATAGCGAATAACAATATCATCATCCGTTAATTCCGTGTCATCACTGGATTGGGGCGGATTATAAAAGTCAATGTAAAGTACATCAGCTTCGTTATCATAGACTAATTGAAAAGATTTTTTAGGCAGTTTTTTAATGACCGGGACAAATTTTAAATAGTCTAAACTTTCTTGCATTAAGGCCATAACTGTTTTCTCCTAATTAATGAATTGAGACGAATTCCTAACCCATTCACGAAACCCCTTCATAGCTGGCGATCGCCCTTGGGTTTTACTTAATGCTAAAAACTGGGGAACCGCCTTCCGCAAATCTAACCCAGGAAACTGACGACTCTGATCAGAAGATTGATATTGACCCTGATCTAAACAGTAAATTTCTAGACTTGCACCATCAAACCACCACAGTTCCGCCACGCCTAATATCTCGTAATTATTAAACTTAGTGCGGTTAGTAATATCAATTTCAATTGCTAAATCTGGGGGTGGATCAAACCCTAAATCAAGACGAGACTTACCCCGAATTTTGGACTCATTCTCAATATAAAAACATTCATCGGGTTCGACCGCCTGGGCCATGTCTTCGCGCTTAAACGTCGTCGATCCTAAATTACGAAAATCTCGCCCTTTCTCCTCCAAAAGAATTTTGACAAAATCCCCAATAATCGCCTTCGCATCCTCATGTTCTGGTAAGGGAGTCATAATTTCAAGCAGTCCATTGCTATAGGAAATCCTCGCTGCTCGTTTCTCCCCCAGTTCACCCAAAATTTGCTCTAGTTCCCCCCAGGTCACATCCTGCAATAATACCTGATGCCCCGGCGGAACCGTCCATCGCTTGAGTTCTAATAGCATTGTTGTCAGTTTCTTTGTTGGTACAAATTAGCCATTCATTTCTGAGAACCAAATCGCCCTTGCAATAAATCTGGCACACTCAAATCTGCATCTAATTGCTCCCAATATAGGGCATCCCCCATGGGCGTAATTTCCACTTCCGCTAACTCTTCCGGTGTAGCATCTGCCAAACCATGGATAATTCTAGGGGGAAACGTAAAGGTTGCACCACTTTGTAATTGAATTGAAATCACTTGGGCTTCGACATCGTAGCTGGCTTTTACGGCTCTGGGTTCTGTTACATTAGCCGCTTGCGCCGCGATTTGTGTCTGGGCAAACATTTCCTCGAAATTTGTGGTCTGCGATGACGTAGACATGAGGCGGCGAATGATCATTAGGGTAGATGCGAACATTGAATCCCTGTTGTCGAAAAATAGTTGGCATACGGACAGTTACTCAGGTTTCCCCATCTCCCATAATGGCTGTCAATCACAATTGACGCTACAAATCGCCTAATCCAGTTCCTTCTCAAACGGCGCACCGCGTAGCGGATCTCTTCGAGATCGCACATAACGCACCTCGCAACTCGCTAGGTCAGTTTCATAATTTTCCCCTGATTCCTTAACCTGACTTTTCCCGCTAAGTTCTCAAAGTCGTTGTAGGAAAGGAGTGTAAGAAATTTTGTCATTGTCAACTACGATAAGGATATAGACAAAAAAAGGGGACTAAAAAAATGCAGGAAGGATGGGGAAATTTTGGACAGTGCCAACTCCGAGATCGACGCTCAGTTAGTCGAGCCGAGAACATCGGTAGAACGATTAACCAGAACTTTGGCAAAGGATTATCAAATATGTTTGCCAGTGGAAATGAGCTAAAAAGGACTTATGAGTTTTCTGCAATCCTAAAACCAGTTTTGAGAAAATCATTGCTCCCCATTGCTTGATGAGCGCCCAAGCCGTAAGTCAAACAGCCCTAGTGTTATGTGTGGGAGATACAAGCTTT
>JBJOGT010000048.1:0-5820 GCA_046048115.1 Cyanobacteriota bacterium
CCCCACTCTGGAAATCTGTCCGTCCACACCCCCGAATTAACAGCGCATCCCCCGTTAATAAATGGGTCTGGTTAACTAAAAAGGCCAGATGGCTATCGGTATGCCCCGGCGTGGCGATCGCCTGGATAGGAATGGCCCCGACATGAATCACCTCCCCGTCGTTTAAATGGCGATCGGCGCAGGCCACTTCTGCAAATTGGGGCACCAAACCATGACAGCCCGTTATTTACCGTAAACGTCCTGCCCCGGTAATATGGTCAGCATGAACATGGGTTTCCAGACAAAATCGCAGCGTTAAGCCCAATTCTTTCAATAATTTCTCATCCCGTTCCACCTGCTCCAGCACCGAGTCCACCAACGCCGCATCTTTGGTAACGGGATCGGCGATCAAATAGGTGTAGGTTGAAGTTTCGGGATCAAACAGTTGCCGGAATAACATAGGCTCTTATTTAACTCATTGGTTATACAGTAATATTTTGCCAGGAAAATGTCAATCGGTCTTTGGCGTTAACGCTTCAATGTCGGGGTTGGTAGGGGCAGGGGGATCGGTCTTGGGCGTGAACCGTGGAGTTGTCATTATTCATAGCGTCCTTTCTTTGACTTGATGATCCGATGGACATTATCGTGCTGGCTACCCGGAATTAAATCCTTGAGATGTAATTCACCATCGATATATTGGAGATGGATTCTCCACCCCGAAATCTTATTGACATCCGCCCGATAAATTTTCTGTTTAATGCCAACAACCCGATGCAAGCGCGTTTTGGGAAAGGTTCGTGTTCGATGGCATTCTTCATTAGCTAATTCTGCCAATGCTTCTAAAAATTCAAGCTTCAACTGATCATTGGGGAGACTGTGATAAGCATGGTAAATAATGCCGTATTCATCGACCAGTTTTTTAAACTGCGCCACTCAACGTAACCTCCTTGGCTTGTCCATGAATTTTGTTTTGATAAAGGGATTCTTTGATGCTCACTAGATCCTGTTCTAGCTGCTCACAGGTTGTTAAAGCAAATAAGGTAAAAATAACTTGATCAAAAATGGGATCATCATCAATGGTCAATAAAATTTGATCCTTTTCTGATAATTGGGCAACGTATAAAGACGATTCCAGATCATCAAACTGAATATCTGAACATTGGCTAGCTCGTTGAAAAAAAAGTATCGGATCGCTGATAAACAGGTGGGCGAGTTGGTTGATTTTTTCAACGATTTTTTCTCGATTTTGATGAGGAACCTGCTCTAGACTCTTTTCAAACCGCTTGGTTGAATTGAAAATAAGCTCCATAAGACCTGCTGCTCCCGATGAGATTATCAATATTTTAGGACGATTCCAACAGGGTGGGCTTGATGGATTTTTATTCGATCCGCAAAAACCCTAACCCTTCAGAAACAAAGGCATTGGCCGGTTCGTCGTTAGCAAAAACGCAATTTGAGGGGCGATGCTCAATTATATTTGGTTTGCCATTATTTTACTGTCGGTCATAGCTGGCACGGTAACGGGCAAAATTGACGCAGTAACGGAGGCGGCGATCGCCAGTGCAGAGACAGCGGTGGAATTATCCATTGGCTTGATCGGCATTATGGCCCTGTGGTTGGGCATTATGAAAATTGCCGAGGCATCGGGGTTGGTGAATTTAATCGCCGAAGTGGTGAAACCCATTACCCTCAAGCTTTTTCCCGATGTGCCCCCGGATCATCCGGCGATCGGCTCGATTGTGTTGAATATGTCCGCCAATGTTCTAGGGTTGGGCAATGCGGCAACGCCTTTGGGACTCAAAGCGATGCAGGAACTCCAGGAGATTAATCCCGACAAAGAAACGGCCACCGATGCCATGTGTATGTTTCTAGCGATCAATACCTCTAGTGTGCAGTTAATTTTACCGGCCACCGTGGTGGGTTTGATGGGAACCGCTGCAAATCAGGTATTTTTATCAACGATTTTAGCGACCAGTTTATCAACGTTAACGGGGATTATTGCTGCAAAGATATTGGCGAAAACAAAGCGATTTGCTTTACCGAGTCCCCCCCAAGACATAGGGGAAATTTAACCGCATCAATCTGGAATTTTCTAATGATTATTAAGCTTAAATTCGGGAAAAATTAAATGTTGGAATCCGTTGCAGATATTTTTAATACCGGCGCAAAATACGTCATTCCATTGTTACTTTGTGGCATTCCGTTTTACGGCTTAGTGGTTAAAAAAGTCAAAGTTTACGAAGTGTTTGTGGATGGGGCCCAGGAAGGTTTTACGATCGCCGTACGGATTATTCCTTTTCTTGTTGCCATGTTAGTGGCGATCGGCATGTTTCGGGCATCAGGAATGTTGGATCTATTGTTGGCGACTCTGGCACCGGTTTTGAAGCTAATTAATTTCCCGCCCGAAAATTTACTCTTAGCCTTAATGCGTCCCTTGTCCGGCAGCGGCTCCTTTGGCTTATTTGCCGATCTAGTTGAACAATACGGCCCCGATTCCTTAACCGCAAAAATTGGGGCTACCATGTTTGGTTCCACCGAAACGACTTTTTATGTACTGGCGGTTTACTTTGGTTCCGTCGGGGTCAAGAAAATTCGCTATGCCCTTTTTGCTGGTTTAATTGCCGACCTTGTGGGGATATTCTCTGCCGTTTATATCTGCCAATTGTTGTTCACCTAAAAAATAGATTTGACTTTAAATACTTGGGATTATTGCCTTCAGGGGATTATCTTAAACAAACTAAAAATTGACCAGTTAAGTTTGGTCATCATTGCGAATACTGTTTAGTATTTTTCCCCCACAGGTCATCCAGCAAACTATACAAAACTGGCACCACTACCAGACTCAATAGCGTAGAAGTAAATAAGCCCCCGATAATGGCGATCGCCATCGGTTGCCGTAATTCTGCCCCAGCGCCCCAACCGAGAGCTAAGGGCAACATACCGAGAATGGTGGAACTAGTGGTCATTAAAATGGGACGAAATCTGACCCGACCGGTGGTTAATAAGGCTTGGTAACGGGACTGACCTTGCTGTCGTAATTGATTAGCATAGTCGATCAACAAAATGGCATTTTTATCCAATAATCCCAACAGGAAAATGAGGCCAATCAGGGAAATCATGCCAAATTCGCTCTGGGTCAACAACAATCCCAACATCGCCCCCACAATGGACAGGGGTAACGATAACGCTACCACTAAGGGTTCCAATAAGCGGCGGAATAAGCCCAGAAAAATAGCAATCATCCCCGCCACGGACAGGGCAAAGGCGATCGCAAATTCGGCAAAAATGATACCCACCCGGGCCGATTCCCCCTGTACATCCAACGTCACCCCGGCGGGTAATAATCCTTTGGCGATCGCCGTCACCTGTTGGGTGATGTCCCCTAGGGGATAGTCCGGTAATAAGGAAGCGGTGAGATATACCACCCGTTGACCCCGAAAATGCTCGATCGCCTCGGTATCCGTTTCCATGCCGGACAATTCTACTTGTACTAGACCAGGAATGGTTTGTACTTGGGTCTTTAATTGGCGGGCAGTGGTCTTTAACGTCTCTAGGTTATCCCCGACCAAGCCCAGTTTGAGAGGCGTATCATCCCCCGTTTGCACAAACAAAATATTTTCCACGCGGGTGGTGACTTTGGGAATGGCAGGTAATGATTCACGGATTTGGGTTTGTACCCCTTGGGTCGTTTGGGAACGGTCTGTTTTTAATTTGGTGTAAATACGACCCTTGAGGGGATTGCCCTGACTGCCCACCACCGTAAAGGTTTCTCCCACCGCCGGATTGTCCCTTAAGGGGGGTTCTAATTTTTCCGCAATGCGTCGTCCCCGCCGTAGCAACAACGCTTCTGGGGATTCCCTGATTTGATCTACCCAGTCAAAGGCGCTCCCTGTTTCTGTTGGTACTTCTGTTGCTGGGGACGTAAAGGCGGAAGCCAGTTTAGGGGGAGCAGATTGGAACACCACATTAAATTCCCCCCGATCCAACGTGGGTACAAAGCCCTGGGGAATGAGGGGAATAATGGCCACGCCCCCGATAAAACTTAGGGTTGCTAGGCCCACAATCCACCAACGATGGCGCAAGGACCAGCCTAATAACCATTGATAGCGATCGCCGAGCCAATTTAGGCCGCGGGTAAATCGGGAAGGAGACGGATTATTTTGGGGACGCAGCCACATCACCGCCAACACTGGGGATAGGGTGCGGGCCACTAACAAAGAGATAATCACCGCCGCCGATACGGTGACCGCAAAGGGAAAAAAGAACTGTCCCAGGGTTCCCCCCAACAACGCCACGGGCAAAAAGACCACCACAATGGACACCGTAGTCGCCGTGACCGTCAGCCCAATTTCCTGGGTTCCCACCTTGGCCGCTTCTCTGGGGGATAGGCCCAATTCAAGATGGCGGGCAATATTTTCCACATCCACAATGGCATCGTCCACCACAATGCCAATGACCAGGGCGAGGGCCAATAACGTTAGGGTTTCCAAATTAAACCCCAGTAACGCCACCACAATGCAGGTGCCCAACAATGACAAGGGAATGGCGATCGCCGAAATGACCGTGGCCCGAAAACTGCCTAAAAAGGGATAAATCACCACCACCGCCAGGGCGATCGCCCCTAACAATGCTTCAACGGTGGCCTGGGTGGCTTCCCGGATGTAATCGGCTTGGGTTTCCGCTTCGAGAAATTGCAATTGAGGGAAATTCGGCGCGGCCTGCTTGATCACGTCCTCCACTTTCCCCACCACATTTAAGGTATTGGCTTGACCCGTTTTCACCACCTGCAAGGCCAACACATCTTCGCCGTTGTAGCGGGTTAACGTCGGGGGATTAATGGTCTGGGTCGCATTGTCCTCCATTGACCGAAAATTGGCATCCCCCAGCAAATTCACCCGTAAAACCCCGTCAATGGCTTCGAGTTGGGGAATCAGATCCTGTCTTAACCGGTCAGCAAAGTCTTCCAAGGCCAAATCCGGCGATCGCACCGCATAGGTCACCGCCACCGATTCATTGAGGTTAAAGGGTAAAATTTGTACCTCACTCCCTGGGGGTAAGGGCAGATCCTGTAAGGTTTTTTCCACCGTGGCGGTAGTGTCTTCTAGGGTTTGTCCCGTGGGAAAGGTCACGGAAATCACCGTTTGTCCGACATAGGTGGAAGAATATAGCCCCGTTTCTGGCAGGGTAATTAATTTTTGCTCCAAAGGCTCTGTTAACGCCGTTTCGGTTTCGGCAATGGTTAACCCCGCCGCCGATCCTTGTACAATCACCACCGGAAAACTGACTTCGGGAAACAGGGCATATTTCAACGAACTAAAAGCCAATAACCCCACCACGGCGATCGCCAACCAAAAGCCAATGATCAAGCGGGGATGATCAATGGCCCAATGGGAGAGATTCCAACGGGAGGAACGGGGAGATTGCATAGGGGAAAGAAAATTTTGCCAAAGTCCATTTTACGGATAGCGGTCTAATTTGGCGGCAAACCAGAGGCAAAACCCCGACTGACCCTAGCTGAATCATTTACAATTGGTGAATTATCCTATTAAGATCGGCATTAATCCGATAGTTATGACTGATTCCCCACTTCAGTACCTAACCGGGTAGGAATGTGTCACCAATCCTTCGACGACAATAATCTGTCAACACGACACCTAATGTGGCATCACGACAACAATTCGTCACCGATTACAAAGAGTATGTCACTGTACAAACACCAGAGCGGGTAGGGGGAATCGAACCCCCAACTAAAGCATGGGAAGCTTTCGTTTTACCACTAAACTATACCCGCCTGCGAAACAGGCATTTATTATCCTACGGCATCGATCGCCGTTTGCCCAG
>JBJOGT010000049.1:0-4944 GCA_046048115.1 Cyanobacteriota bacterium
CACCATGTTGCGATGACAACATCCCCATCGGGTACGTCACTATCCCGAACTGGAGGAGGATGATCGAGAAGAATATTATTTAAACGTTTATCATGAAAAAAAGTCAAATCCTGCATTCTGACTTTTTTTTTTCCTGTTAAAGCTTTTATTTTTTCAACCATTGTTAATTCTGGTAGTTTTGGACAAACTACGCAGACTTCATGTCCCATTGCTTGTAGATAGTCAGCATAGATGGATATAACTCGATTACCCCCACTTAAGTTATGGCTATGTAAAATAAAGGTAATTTTCATTCGCAGTTAACCTTAAGCTTAGTTGAGATAAACAGTCAGCGGTTAGACTCGGTAATTGTTTAATTTTAATAATGACTAAAATTGATAAAAATTTTGATACTAGCAACCAATACCAGGGGAACAACTTGCATTTTTCAAGAAAATACCAAGGATAATTATGACTCATGGATAAGCTTTTGGGAAAGCGTTCACCAGTCTTGCTTTTCTTGCAATTAACGTAAGCTAGCCTATTTTTTGAGCGTTACGACTCAGCCAATTACTTTTTTGCTTCAAATTTTTGTTTAAAAATCAAATGATTAGAGGGGAATAATAATCTAAATCTTGACATAGACCCTTCAAATGTTAAATTCTCACAAAGGATTAAACAGGCAAGCAAAGCATTGTGAATCTTATATTCTAAGGGGTTTTAATTCGGTAAGTTAATGTCAAAAGTGCGTTTAGTATGGCCGCAGCGGCGGGAGAACCGCCCTTATGGCCTTCAACTCGAATTTGGGGACAACTTAGGGACGATAGAGCCAACTTTGCTTCTAAAACACCTATAAAGCCGACAGGGGCACCGATCACAAATGCCGGTTTGGTCTTGCCTTCGGCGATCGCCCGGCAGAGGGCAAGTAATGCAGTAGGAGCATTTCCTATTATATAGACTGCCTGGGGCAATAATTCAATACAGCGTAAAATTCCTGATTCTGTTCGAGTTTTGCCCAATTCTGGGGGATCTGCGTAGTCGATCGCCGTATAAAGTGGGTTTTGAAATGTTTTATTGACAAGGGTTTGAACTCCTTGGCGAACCATGGTGACATCAACAACAATCGGGGTTGATTGCCCCAGGGCATTAATGGCAATGTCAATCACATTAGGAGATATCACAGAGGATGGATCGGGTTCAAAGCGCAGCAGGTCAAGAAATTCAAAGTCGGCGGTGCTGTGGATAACTCGTCTCGCCACCTCATAGGCTTGGGGCGTTAAATGGTGCTGACAGCCAACATGCTGATCAATGTAGTCAAAACTTTTGAGAAGGATAGGGTGTTCAAGGGACATGAAAATGAAAAAAATATGATTAAATTGCCGAAGTCAGGGTGATTTTTAACATTCAGATTTGGCAATGCAAAAAATTTAAGGTTTGGTGGCAAACAAGGTCGTGTTCAGATAACAGTCTTAGCGGTCGAGAGGGATTGGATACTTTTTAAAGGTACAGAATGGTAAAACGGAGTGAAGAGAAGGAGGAAAGCCCAAAATCGAGCAGGGGGCCCAGAGCCAAACACAGACTGGAGTTGAACCCGAGCGCCCTAAAGCAAAGAAGAACCACCATGGGAACCAACACTAAGGGGGCGATCGTTATGAAAAAAGATAAAAAGGCAACAATGCTCATTAAATTAAGTAGTCATGCACAATAAACTACCTTTTAGAAAAGTCTAAAAGCCATACCGTATAAGATCACCTCGATTAATTGCCTTATCGCAAAAAATGACCTCGATATAAAGAGCCATTCTTAATAAGCACCTTGTTTTTCGAGGTACCCATAAGCATCACTATGCGTAAATAGTTTGATTATGTACTTATGGGATTTAAAGCTAATTTCAGCTAACATTATTGAGAATGGTTGCAATAACGATCTCTGAAAATCTTATTTCTTCCCTTCCCTGAGAACATATCTCAAAAATTAGGCTTGAAGTCACAATAAGAATTGTTGGGTGATCACCATAGGCCTTGTTTTGCTGTTGATACTTCCAACCCATGTCCACAACGAGGGAATCGACAGTAAATTAGCTCACAATACCATAATAAAAATTGGCGATTGTAGAAAGGGGAGTTTTTTTCACAGTGTTCACACTTTCGATTCGTATCTAAGTATAGAACGGTGCCTCCCCTTTCTTTTATCCAATCCCTAAAATCAGCCCACAGCAAGACATTTGACTCTTTACAACCAACTTTTGTTGGTCACCCAGGATCAATCCCGAAAATGAGTTGATTTAGACTTTACTCAGAGAACTCGGCATCAATCACATCATCTCCGCCTGTTGTGCCACTGTTTGGTTCAGTCTCAGTGCCCGGTGTACCGACCCCAACCCCAGCTTCTGCCCCTGCTTGTTGATATACGCTAGAGCCAATGCTGTAAAGAACTTGTTGAAGTTCTGGCATTACCGTTTGAATTTTGGCATCATCTTCCTGGGCAACAGCTTCTTTAAGATCCGCAATTAGCCCCTCTGCTTTCGTTTTGTCCGCAGTAGGAACTTTTTCCCCTAGCTCATTAATTTGTTTCTCAGCTTGATAAACTAATGAATCTGCCTGGTTTTTGCGGTCGATTTTATCCCGCCGCTCTTTATCAGCCGCTGCATTGGATTCAGCTTCCTTAACCATCCGCTCAACCTCTGTGTCAGGTAGGGTTGATGCACCGGTAATGCTGATTGATTGCTCCTTGCCAGTCCCCCGGTCTTTAGCCGTTACATTGAGAATGCCGTTGGCATCAATGTCAAATGTGACTTCAATCTGGGGAACGCCACGGGGAGCCGGGGGAATACCATCTAAACGAAATGTCCCTAAACTCTTGTTGTCATTAGCCATTTCCCGTTCCCCTTGTAGAACGTGAATTTCCACATTACTTTGCCCATCCACTGCTGTTGAAAACGTTTCTGACTTCTTGGTTGGAATAGTTGTATTACGGGGAATGATTTTGGTCATTACACCGCCAAGGGTTTCGACACCAAGGGATAGGGGAGAGACATCAAGTAAGAGAATATCTTTGACTTCCCCAGACAATACCCCCCCTTGAATTGCTGCACCAACAGCAACAACTTCATCGGGATTAACGCCTTGATTGGGATCCTTGCCAAGAATTTTTTTGACTAATTCTTGAACGGCAGGAATGCGTGTGGAACCTCCCACTAACACAATTTCATCCAGGGCACTTTTGTCAATTTTGGCATCGCGAATTGCGTTTTCTACGGGAATGCGGCAACGGTCAATGAGATCAGAACAAATTTCTTCAAATTTAGCACGCGAAAGGGTTGTGTCTAGGTGCTTGGGCCCGTCTTGGGTAGCTGTGATAAAAGGGAGATTAATTTCTGTCTGGCTGACCCCGGATAATTCAATTTTGGCTTTTTCCGCTGCCTCTGTTAAGCGTTGGAGGGCTTGTTTATCCTGACGGAGATCAATGCCTTCTGCTTTTTTAAATTCACCTGCTAGGAAGTCAACAATTTTTTTGTCGAAATCATCTCCGCCCAGGTGGGTATCCCCAGACGTGGCGAGCACTTCAAATACCCCTTCGCCGACTTCTAGGATGGAAACGTCAAAGGTTCCTCCACCTAGGTCAAAAACAAGTATGGTTTCATTGTCTTTTTTGTCTAGACCGTAGGCTAAAGAGGCTGCGGTGGGTTCGTTAATAATCCGTAGAACTTCAATGCCGGCAATTTTACCAGCGTCTTTGGTGGCTTGCCGTTGGGAGTCATTGAAGTAGGCTGGGACAGTAATGACGGCTTGGGTAACGGTTTCTCCAAGGTACTTGCTAGCATCGTCCACTAATTTCCGTAATACTTGGGCAGAAATTTCTTCGGGGGCAAATTGCTTGCTTTGGGCTGGGCAATCCAGTTTAACGTTGCCGCTACTGTCTCGGATAACGCTGTAGGCAACTTCTGTGGCTTCATTGGTAATTTCGTCATACTTCCGACCAATGAAACGTTTGACGGAATAAAATGTGTTGCCTGGGTTCATGACAGCCTGACGTTTGGCAATTTGACCGACTAGGCGATCGCCGTTTTTGGCATAACCGACAACGGAGGGGGTAGTGCGGAACCCTTCGGTATTAGCAATAACCGTGGGCTTACCACCTTCCATAACGGCTACACAAGAATTGGTGGTACCCAAGTCAATTCCAACAACTTTTCCCATAATTCTACTTAACTCCCGTTAATGATAAACACATAATGTTGAACGAGTTTTTAAAAGGGGCTTGCATAAACAAGCACAATTTCGTTCACACCCTTATCTTGACGGAAAGGTTTGGTTTCGCGGAAGTGGAGGTTTCCGAACCTAAAAAGTAAGCCTAACAGTAGAAGAGGAGCTTGGGCTTAGATGCCTTTGGTTGATAGGAATTGTTAGTGAACCGTGACGACCTGAATTTGGGCAATTTTCCAAATGCCTTGTTGGCGAACCAATTGGTACTTAACGGTTAAATCGTCTTTTTCAGATGAAGCGGTCGTTGGCGTTGGCTTTTTGGGGAGTAATTGAGTAATTTCTTGGACACGGGCAATCACCGTTGCTTGATTGGGATCGTCGGGATCAACCGTGTAATTCAGGATTTTGAATTGATGTTCGTACTGCCGATAACGGTTTTGAGCTATATCCTGCTTAATGCGACTTTGCTGTTGGGTTAACAAATTTGGCCCCAAAATCGTATTAAGCGCTGCTAAATCCTGTTTTTCACCGAAGGCCAATTTCTTTTGGTCAAGCCAAGTTTGCAAAACCTGCTGTCCTACGGCCTGGGTAAAGTTAGGTTGGGTCAATAATAAGTTTTTTTGAGTAGATTCATCAGGAATCAATTGGGGGGCATCGTTTAGGCTGATATCTAATTGTTCAGCTTCTAAGGAATTTAACGGGGATAAGCCCTGAAAAATCAGAAAAGCACTACCCCCCATCACAACAGCCAAACCCAGAA
>JBJOGT010000050.1:0-3305 GCA_046048115.1 Cyanobacteriota bacterium
AGCGTGCTACCAAGCCTTGATGGAACGGTTGCAAATTCGGGCAAAAATTTTGGTGGCCATTGTGATCAACAATCGCCTCTGGGGGTTATTGGAAGCCAGCGAAAGTCAATGTGCGCGGGAATGGTCAACCGATGAAATTAATTTGCTGAAAAGTTTATCCACCCAATTGGCGATCGCCATTGACCAAGCCCAAACCCACCAATCCCTTGCCGATCTGAGCCAACAACTGGAGCAACGGGTGATAGAGAGAACCGCTAGTCTAGAAGCCACGCTCCAACAATTACAAGGGGAAGTTGCCCGCCGAGCAGCGGTGGAAAGTCGTCAAGAAGTCCTCCTAGCAGAACTCTCGGACTTTAAATTTGCCCTGGATCAAGCGGCGATCGTGGCCATTACCGACACCAACGGCAAAATCACCTATTGCAACGATCAGTTGTGTAAAATTTCTGGCTATAGCCGGGAGGAGTTAATTGGGCAGACCCATCGGGTCATTAAATCTAACTATCATCCCCCGGAATTCTACACCCAACTTTGGCAAACCATTACCCAGGGACAGATTTGGAAAGGAGTAATTTGTAACCGCACTAAAAATGGTCGGGATTATTGGGTGGATACCACCATTATTCCTTTTTGTGATCCGAAGGGGATACCAGTACAATTTTTAGCGATTCGGATCGACATTACCCCCCGCAAGCTGGCTGAACAAGCATTGGCCGTTAGCGAAAGTGGTTATCGTCGTATTGTGGAAACGGCCCAGGAAGGAATCTGGGTTTTGGATGCCCAGGCAAAAACTAACTTTGCTAATCCGGCGATCGCCACTATGCTACAAACCTCCGTCGAAGCCATGATGGGACGATCCTTGTTTGACTATATGGCCCCCGAAAATCAGGTATTAGCCCAACAGCTTTTTGCACGACGCCAGGCGGGGGAATCCCAACGCCATGAATTTTGCTTCCAACGTCAGGATGGATCACCCCTGTGGACAATGATTTCCGCCAGTGTGATCAGTGATGACGAGGGGCAATTCCTCGGTTGTTTGGGGATGGTGACGGATATTACCGACCAAAAAATGGCGTCGGAGGTGATCAACCAACAATTGGCTTGCATTGAGGCGGCGATCGATGGCATTGCCATTCTCAAAGACGACAAGTACGTTTACCTCAATGAGTCCCATGTGTCCCTATTTGGTTACGACGATCCCCAACAACTCATCGGTCAATCTTGGCGAATTTTGTATGCTCCTGAAGAATTACAACGGTTTGAAACGGAGGTCTTTCCCCCATTAATGCGGGATAAACACTGGCAAGGGGAGGCAACGGCCACCCGACGGGATGGTTCCACATTTGCGGAAGGATTGTCCCTAACGATTACCAACGATGGCAGCTTAATTTGCGTTTGTCGGGATGTAACGGAACGCAAACAAGCAGAACTCGAACTCCGTCGTACCACCACTGAGCTAGACCAATTCTTTAGTCTGGCATTGGATTTGCTCTGTATCGCCAATACCGATGGCTATTTTTTACGATTGAACCAGGAATGGGAAAAAACCCTGGGCTATTCCCTGGATGAACTAAAAACCCGCCCCCTGATGGATTTTGTTCACCCCGATGATTTGGATCAAACCCTAGCGGCGATCGCCCAATTGAGGACAGGGGCAGAAATTACCGGCTTTACCAACCGTTATCGCCGTAAAGACGGTTCCTACCGTTGGTTAGAATGGCGAGGGGTGGCAAGTGGAAATGTCATTTATTCCGCTGCCAGGGATATTACGGAACGCAAACGCCATGAAGAAACCCTCCAACTTACCAACCAAGAATTAGAACGGGCTACCCGTCTCAAGGATGAGTTTTTGGCCAATATGAGCCATGAACTCCGGACACCACTGAATGCCATTTTGGGACTGACCGATGGGATGCGAGAAACGGTTTTTGGCCCCCTGACGGACAAACAACGCAAAACCTTAAACACGATTTACACCAGTGGTGATCATTTATTAACCCTGATTAACGACATCCTAGATTTATCAAAAATTGAAGCCGGGAAAGTTGACTTGACTCTGGCCCCCGCCAACCTTGGGATGCTTTGCAAAGTGAGTCTGGATTTTGTCAAGCAATTAGCCCATCAAAAACAAATTCGACTTAATTTAGAAATTCCCGACAACCTACCAGCCCTAACCTTAGATGAACGGCGTATTCGTCAGGTTTTGATTAATTTACTCAGCAATGCGGTGAAATTCACCCCAGAAGGTGGTAATGTCAATCTCGTTATCCATTTTTCTGCCCAGTCTCCCCCTAACCCTCCCCCGGCTCAGTCAGACCCCAATACCCCGGATTTAATCCACTTCACCGTTATTGATAGCGGCATTGGTATTTCCCCCGAAAATCTCGACAAACTGTTTCAACCCTTTATGCAAATTGATAGTGCCCTTAACCGTCAACACGCAGGGACAGGCCTGGGTCTTGCTTTGGTCAAACGCATTGTTGAACTCCATGGAGGCGTAATGGAGGTTGCCAGTGTAGTGGGAGAGGGAAGTCGTTTTGGCTTTGCTTTACCTTGCCGAGATATGACGGGATCGTTGATGTCCATTCCGTCTGCTGCCATTGATGCCGGGTCTGATTCTGCCGTTATGTACTCCCCCGCCAATGCGCCCCAATCGGCCTTGGTTCTACTGGTGGAGGATAATGAGGCGAATATTCAAACTTTTTCGAGTTATCTGGAGGGCAGGAACTACCGTGTGGTTGTGGCCAAGGATGGCATTGCTGGGGTGGAGCGGGCGAAGGCTTTAATACCCGATATAATTTTAATGGATATTCAGTTACCTAAGTTAAATGGCATTAGTGCAATTCAACAAATTCGTTCAGAGGCGGCCCTGGCCAAGACTCCCATCATCGCCCTAACGGCATTGGCGATGAAAGGCGATCGGGAAAAATGCCTCGTTGCCGGAGCCAATGAATATTTGTCTAAGCCCGTCAAGTTAAAACTGCTTGCCCAAACAATTCAGACTTTACTCACCGCTGTTTGACCGCCATGACCCTGCCCATTATTTTGATTGTTGACGATGAACCCAGCAATTTTGACGTTATTGAGTCGATTTTGTCGGAGAAAGACTTTGTTTTACACTATGCCTCCAGCGGTGAAATGGCGATCGCCTCGTTGCCCGATGTTGACCCCGATCTGATTTTGTTAGATGTGATGATGCCGGGGCTAGACGGCTTTGAAACCTGTTGTCAAATTAAAGCCCTCTCGGACTGGAAACTATTACCGATTATCATGGTGACGGCGCTGGATGGGGAAGAAAATTTGGCCCG
>JBJOGT010000051.1:0-3552 GCA_046048115.1 Cyanobacteriota bacterium
AGTGACTATCACAATGCCTTGAAATTGGGCTATGACGTTGAGCGGTTCACCTATCCCCCTTGGTTACAAGCTCAACCCTGGTTTGATTTGTTGCCTAACATCACAGCTCCTGGCACTGTCATTAAGCCTGTATTACCTGATATTGCTAAAAAATATCAATTTCCATCTGATTGTTGGGTCTGTAGCGGTACCACGGACAGTATTGCTGCTTTTTTAGCCAGTGGGGCCAATCAACCGGGCGAAGCAGTCACCTCATTAGGATCAACGTTGGTGTTAAAGCTCCTCAGTAAAACCCCGGTCACGGATCTAGCCAGCGGGGTCTATAGCCACCGTTTGGGCAATTTGTGGTTAACTGGCGGCGCGTCCAATGCAGGGGGAGCGGTGCTAAAACAGTTTTTCACCCTAGAGGATTTACAAAAATTGAGTCAACAAATCGACCCCAGCCAACCCAGTCCTTTGGATTATTACCCGTTGTTAAAACCGGGGGAACGCTTTCCCTTTAATGATCCCCACTATCAACCCCGCCTTACTCCCCGTCCCAAAGATGATCGGGACTTTCTCCAAGGGCTATTGGAGGGTTTGAGCCGCATTGAAGCCTTGGGCTATCAAAAACTGCAACAGCTAGGGGCAACGCCGGTTAAACGGATTTTGACCGCTGGGGGCGGGGCGGAAAATTTAACCTGGCAAGGGATTAGAGAGCGATTGATTGGCGTCACGGTGACAAAATCTCCCCAATCGGAAGCGGCCTATGGTACGGCACAACTCGCCCGGCAAGGTTTTCAACGACAATTTTCCCCAACCTAGCACCAAATCCCGTTTCCTCTCTTAGGATGAAAGACGGGCGTGGCCCATCTGGTTAACCTTTCGGAGGATCGCTGTAACAAATATGTGTCAAGATTGCGGCTGTAGTGCGGTGGCAACCGTTGCCCACTCCCACCCCCATCATCATCACCACGACCAGGTTGATCATCACCATGGCCACAACCATAGCCACACCGTAACCATTACCCCCGATCTCCAATCCATCGCCATTGGCCAGGGCATTCTCAGCAAAAATGACCACCTGGCCCACCACAACCGGGAATTATTCCAGTCCAAGGGATTACTGGTGATGAACTGGTTGTCTTCCCCCGGAGCCGGTAAAACCGCCTTAATCGAAACCATGATCGGCGATCGCCATGCCAGCCATCCCACAGCAGTAATTGTGGGGGATTTAGCCACCGATAACGATGCTCAACGGTTACGTTCCGCCGGGGCGATCGCCATTCAGGTGACCACGGGCAATATTTGTCATTTGGAAGCAGCCATGGTAGCGAAGGCGGCCAATCAGCTTGATTTAGACAACTTGGATGACTTAATCATCGAAAATGTCGGTAATTTAGTTTGTCCCGCCGCCTATGACCTGGGGGAAAGCCTGCGGGTGGTGCTTTTTTCCGTCACCGAAGGGGAAGACAAACCCCTTAAATATCCGGCAATCTTCAAATCGGCCCACGCTATCTTGGTCACTAAAATGGATATTGCCGCAGCGGTGGGCTTTGATCGGGAGTTAGCTTGGCAAAATCTACAACAGGTTGCCCCCCAAGCACCGATTTTTGAAGTTTCCGCCCGCACCGGTCAGGGGTTATCGGCTTGGTATGCATATCTTGAAAGGCAACGCCGTAGATCGTCCCCCACACCGCAATACATATAAATTATCGACTAACAGAAATGATTTTCACAAAAGTCGTTAAGATATGTAGAAGATAAAGAAGACTTGTGTAAAGTCATTTACACTTACTCAATCTTGTCCCACTCCGCCTCAATTGTTTATGGCAAGTTTTATGGAAAACACCGTCAATAACGTCGAAGAATACCTCCTGTCTCGGGAAGAGCGCGTTACCCAAATTCGTAACTTAGTGGAAACCTTGCGGGCAGCGGATGAAGTTGCTAAGCAGGGTTATCTCATCACCAGTTCGGAATTAGCCGACTTAATGGATATCAATGCTAGCGCTGTCACCAGCCGGGGTGATCATTGGTCGTGGCGCAATTGGGTGGTGTCCAGGGTCAGACGGGAAGGGAATCAAATTCTCTGGCAATTAGAGCGCATTGACTAATTAACCTCTGGTTAAACGCCCCTTTTCCCCGCCAACCTGTCCTTGCCTTCTATGCCCGACCCCCTCATCCAATTGCGTGGTATTAGTAAAGCCTTTGGCGATCGCCAGATTCTCGACAATGTGGATTTGAATCTGTATACGGGGGAAGCGCTGGTGGTCATTGGCCCCTCGGGCACTGGCAAGTCAACCATTTTAAGAATTATTGCCGGTTTGTTACCCCCCGACAGCGGGGACGTGATCATTAAATCCCAACCCCGCCTTGGATTGGTGGAAGACGAAAATGAACGGATTCGCATTGCCCTTGTCTTTCAACAATCCGCCCTGTTTGACTCCTTAACCGTGGCGGAAAACGTCGGCTTCTTTCTATTGGAACATTCCTCACTGCCCCAGGATGTCATTCGGGAGCAGGTCACCCAAAAGTTAGCCCTAGTTGGTTTAACCGGCATTGAAAATTACTATCCGGCCCAACTCTCTGGCGGGATGCGGAAACGGGTCAGCTTTGCCCGGGCCATTATGTCCAATCCCCATAACCCGGCCGATAACCCCGAGGTAATTCTTTACGATGAACCCACGGCCGGTCTTGACCCCATCGCCTCTACGGTGATTGAAGATTTAGTTAGACGTCTGCAAAAATCCCCCCAGGGTTGCGAAACCTACATTATGGTCAGCCACCAAGAGAGCACCATCCGTCGCACGGCAGACAGAGTGGTATTGCTGTATGATGGCAAAATTCAGTGGCAGGGACTGGTGGGTGAAATTGATCACACCGATAATCCCTTGGTACGCCAATTTTTTGAGGCACGGGTAGAGGGGCCGATTCGGATTTTGGATTAATCCCTAGAACGGTAAAATCGATTAAATCACGCCGATCCTCTGCTCACTCGGTTGGTAATGCCCCACTGAACGCAATTTCCCGTCCGAGGTTCCCTTGAGACTCTACCATCACCATGCTCAGACCCCGCACCCTGAAAGAAGGTACCGTTGGCCTGTTTGCCCTGCTGGGGTTAGCGATCATTGGCGGTATTGTGCTGTGGTTACGGGGAGGCGGCTTCGGTAGCCCTGGTTATCAAGTCCTGGTGGAATTTCCTGATGCCAGTGGTCTACAGGTGGGGGCTCCGGTGAATTTTCGTGGCATTGCGGTGGGCAAGGTCACCCATTTGATACCGGGGAGTAATGGGGTGAATGTGCAGATTGAAATTGGCTCGACCCAATTACGTATTCCCCATGATGTCACCGTCGAAATTAGTCGCTATGGGTTGCTGGGGGAAGCAGCCATTGAAATGATCCCCCCCGGCCCATTGTCGGAAGAAGCCTTAGCCATTGATCCCTTGAGTAAAACCTGCGGCGATCGCCAGAAAGTTCTATGTGATGGGGACCAACTCCAGGGAGATGCGGGTAATCAATTAATGAGCACCATGACCCGTTTGGGGCAAGCCTATAGTGATCCCCAATTTGTGGC
>JBJOGT010000052.1:0-6398 GCA_046048115.1 Cyanobacteriota bacterium
TCTGTCTGCCTCGGAAAAAGCCGCAGTAATTAAGGCGGCCTATCGCCAGATTTTTGAACGGGATATCACCCGCGCCTACAGCCAGTCCATTTCTTATCTGGAGTCCCAGGTGCGGAATGGCGACATCTCCATGAAGGAATTTGTGCGGCGTTTGGCCAAATCTCCCTTGTACCGTAAGCAATTTTTTGAACCCTTCATTAACAGCCGGGCCCTAGAATTGGCTTTCCGTCACATTTTGGGTCGGGGCCCCAGTTCCCGCGAAGAGGTGCAAAAATATTTTTCCATTGTTTCTACAGGGGGCTTGCCAGCGTTGATTGATGCGTTGGTGGATTCCCAGGAATATGCGGATTATTTTGGGGAAGAAACGGTTCCTTACCTACGGGGGTTAGGGGTGGAAGCCCAGGAATGTCGGAATTGGGGTATGCAACAGGATCTGTTTAGCTACAGTGCTCCGTTCCGTAAGGTGCCTCAATTTATTACCACCTTTGCCAATTACAATCGTCCGTTACCGGATCAACATGTTTATGGCTCAGGTAATGATCCCCTGGAAATCCAATTTGGGGCGATCTTCCCGAAAGAAACCCGTAACCCCAGCAAACGTCCGGCTCCTTTCAGCAAAGACACTAAACGCATCCTAATCCGCCGGGGCGCAGGCATTGATAATCAGGTTAGTAATCCCAAAGCTCGGCCCGAAATGCCCGGTAGCCTTGGGCCCAAGGTTTTCCGCCTCAACAATGAGTTACCCGGTAGCAGTAACGGTAGCAGTGTTAAATATGGTGAAAGCTCTACCCAAGCTCTCATTCGTGCCGCCTATCGTCAGGTGTTCGGTCGGGACTTATATGAGGGTCAACGGCTCTCCGTAGCAGAAATTCAACTAGAAAATGGGGACATCACTGTCCGCGAGTTCATTAAACGCCTAGCCAAGTCAGAATTATTCCTCAAGCTTTATTGGACGCCCTATTACGTCTGTAAGGCGATCGAATACATGCACCGTCGTCTGTTGGGTCGCCCCACCTATGGCCGTCAGGAAATGAACGCTTACTTCGACATTGCCTCGAAGAAAGGATTCTATGCGGTGGTAGAAGCCATGATCGATAGCAATGAGTACTGTGAAGCCTTTGGGGAAGATACGGTGCCCTACGAGCGTTACCTCACCCCCGGCGGTCTACAATTGCGGTCTGCTCGGGTAGGAACGTTGCGGGAAGATATTGGTCAGCGGGTGGATAAAAAAGTAACGCCCCGCTTTGTGGAATTGGGACAGGTTTCCAGCATCCGCACTGAGCCGGAAATTGCTTATCGCAGCAACCAAGGGGTGACCCGTCAACGGCAACAAACGAAGATCTTTAAATTGGTCTCTACCTTTGATAAGGTCGCGGTTAAAAATGCTATTCGTGCGGCCTATCGTCAGGTGTTTGAACGGGATCTGGAACCCTACATCATCAACTCTGAGTTCACGGCGTTGGAAAGTAAGCTCAGTAATGCGGAAATCAACGTCAAGGAATTCATCGAGGGCTTGGGATGTTCGGAACTCTACATGAAAGAGTTTTATGCCCCCTATCCCAACACCAAAGTGATTGAAATGGGAACCAAGCATTTCCTCGGTCGTGCGCCCCTCAATCAAAAGGAAATCCAGCAATATAACCAAATCTTGGCTAACCAAGGTCTGCGGGCCTTTATCGGGGCAATGGTCAATGGCATGGAGTATCTGGAAACTTTTGGAGAAGATACGGTTCCCTATCGCCGTTTCCCCACCTTACCAGCGGCTAACTTCCCCAATACGGAACGGCTTTACAATAAGCTGACCAAACAAGACAAGGAGTTGGTGGTTCCCAGTTTTACCCCCGTGGTCAAGGTTGGCGGTTAAGTTCGATGTTTGAATTTGATTAATGTTTGAACCTAGCTGGTGATGATAACTGGCTAGGTTTTTTGTTGATGTCATCGAGTTTGGGATAAGGGTTAGCCAGACTAATTGGATAGCATCTTCTAAGCTTTCTGACTTGCCTTAAAGGAGGGTTATTGGTTTGATTGGAAGTGAATGCTTTTTCCCTTCCCCCTAGATCATTATGGTTCTGTCTTCAACCACTTCGGGTCAATTAATTGTGCTAACAGGGCCGAGTGGCGTTGGCAAAGGTACATTAGTGCAACGCTTGTTAGCCCTGCATCCAGGGTGGTTTGTGTCTATTTCTGCTACTACTCGATCGCCAAGGGAAGGGGAAATGGATGGTCAATCCTATTATTTTTTGGGTAAAGACCAGTTTCAAAGCTGGATCGCTGAGGGCAAACTGTTGGAGTGGGCTGAATACGCTGGTAATTATTACGGTACGCCCAGGGAACCAGTGGACAATCAAATTGCCCAGGGAAAGACAGTATTGTTGGAAATTGAGCTAATCGGGGCGAGACAAATTCAACAAACCTTTCCTGACGCCCGCCGTATTTTTATTTTGCCGCCCTCGGTGGAAATTTTAGAAAGCCGTCTAAGGGGTCGGGGGACCGATGATGAGATGGCGATCGCCAAGCGCTTAGCCCAAGCCAAGGTAGAGTTGGCAGCAGCGGCGGAATTTGATTACCAAGTTGTTAACGATGACTTAGATCAAGCCCTGGGGGAACTCAGCCAGATTATTGGCCCATGAAATCCACTCATTTGGCAATCAAAATTTAGTACCTAAAGATGAATATAATTGTCTGAATTACCTCCCCCAGAAGAAGAAAACTGTGATGACGGCGTTAAAATCGCAACATTGTCCTGTCTACCTCAATAAAATACTGAATTAATTTGAACGTTAAAAAGAAATTATTACAGAGTTGAGAGGCATTCTATTGAAACGTTACCTGACACTCTGCCCTGTCGAGTCCGTTACATCCGTGATAAAACGGGAATGCCCAATAATGAAAGCCCCAGTTTTAACGTTTTTGCGGTTAAATCACACAATAGCAGGCGCGATCGCCGTTGGGGATCTGCCGCTTTCAGAACGGGACAGGTTTCATAAAAGCGGTTAAAGACTTTGCTTAATTCATACAAACAGTCACAGAGTCTATTAGGTAAGAAGGTGGCTTCTACGGTTTGAATCACATCGGCAAACTGTAACAGATGTTTAGCTAGGGCCAATTCTGTTTCATCGGTCAAAACGATTTCCCCGGAAGATAATTGACTGAAATCAATACCCCCTTCCCGACTAATACTTTGGATGCGGGCGTAGGCATAGAGCATGTAGGGGGCGGTGTTGCCCTGGAGGGCGAGCATTTTGTCAAAACTAAACACATAATCACTGGTGCGATTTTGGCTAAGATCGGCATATTTCACCGCCGCAATGCCCACCAACTGCGCCACATCTTCAATAAATTCGGGGGTTTCTTGGCGATCCTCCGTGTCCAAACGGGTAGCTAAATCCCGTCGGGCATGGGCCACGGCCTCACTTAGTAAATCCTTAAGGCGAATGGTATCTCCGGCACGGGTTTTGAGTTTTTTGCCGTCTTCCCCTTTAACCAAACCAAACGGCACGTGTACCACCTGGGCAGGATCGGTAATAATGCCCGCTTTTGCCGCCACTTGAAATACCTGGGCAAAGTGATTAGCTTGACCGGCATCGGTGACATAAATAATGCGTTGGGCTTGGTCGATTTGCAAACGATAGGTTAACGCGGCGAGATCCGTAGTTGCATAGTTATAACCGCCATTGGATTTTTGCACAATTAACGGTAGGCGATCGCCGTCTTTATTGGTAAAACCATCGAGGAAAACACACTTCGCACCAGCATCTTCTACCAGTAATCCTTGGACATCCAATTGTTTAACCACATCGGCTAATAAAGGATTATAAAATGATTCTCCTCGTTCAGTAATATCAATATCTAACCAATCATAAATGACCTCAAATTCCCGACGGGATTGATCGCAGAGCAATTGCCAGGCCTTTAAACTCTCAGGATCGCCAGACTGTAAGCCCACCACCGCTTGACGGGACGTTTCTCGAAACTGTTCATCCTCATCAAACCGTTGTTTTGCCTGCTTATAAAATGCCACTAAATCGCCAATTTCCAACGCATTAGCGGTTACCAATGCTGCCGGGGAAACCTCTTTTAAATAGGTAATTAACATGCCAAATTGCGTCCCCCAATCCCCCACATGGTTGAGGCGCAAAACATCATAACCCCGAAATTCTAATACCCGCGCAATACAATCACCAATGATGGTGGATCGTAAGTGCCCGACATGCATTTCTTTAGCAATATTGGGGCTAGAAAAGTCCACAATTACCCGTTCTGGTTGAGCCAGGGTTTCGACCCCTAATTGGCTATCGGATTCAATTTGAATTAATTGCTTAACTAAATATTCCGGCAACAACTTCAAGTTGATAAACCCTGGCCCACCAAGCGTCAACGGTTCGCAAATTCCCGTTAGATCCACTTTTTCAATAATTGCAGCGGCGATCGCCCTGGGTTGTTGCCCTAACTGTTTGGCTAAGGGCAGGGCAATATTACATTGAAAATCGCCAAACTTAGGATTACTGGCGGGAACCACCAACGGTGTCGGCAGGGTAACTCCATCGGCAAACTGACCCGCGAGGGCTTGGGCAAAGTGATCATTGAGTTGGGTCAGAATGGAGGGCATGCAACGCTTTGAAAATTTGAAGAAATAGAAGAGAATTCCCCCTGATCGGGCAACCAAGGGGAACACGAACCGAGAACTAATGGGAGTTACTTAATTTCGCCACAATCACTAATGACGATCGCCTTTTTCGTCCCGCCACTCTGGGAACCATTGGCTTCTAGGGTTTTGAGCAGTTCTCCCCCTTCCACCACTTCTCCAAAAACGACGTGTTTGCCATCCAACCAGGGACAGGGCACAAAGGTCAAGAAGAATTGGGAGCCATTGGTGTTGGGCCCCGCATTGGCCATGGATAATAACCCAGGGCGATCGTGTTTCAGTTGAAAATTCTCATCGGCAAACTTTTCGCCGTAGATGGATTCTCCCCCGGTGCCATTACCCCGGGTAAAGTCGCCCCCCTGGGCCATAAAATCCGTGATCACCCGATGGAAGGCAGACCCTTTAAAGTGGAGGGGTTTCCCGGCTTTACCCATGCCTTTTTCCCCGGTACAAAGGGCGCGGAAATTTTCGGCGGTTTTGGGCGTCACATCATCAAATAGTGCCATCACAATACGACCCGCTGGATCGCCACCAATGGAAATATCAAAAAAAACTTTACTCATGCCGGGCTCAGTGAACGTAAACCTTGTCATTATACCGAGTCAGACGCTGCCCATTGTGGTTTCCCTTTGACAGGAAATCGCTACACTAGCAAGAGAGTTTTTTCTGCATTTGCGGAGGGTCATAGGTATGGCGTCACAGATTATTGAAATTCTCTCCGCCGATGAAATCCGTCGCACCCTAACCCGTTTGGCATCCCAGGTGATCGAAAAGAATAGTGACCTCTCGGAATTGGTGTTACTGGGCATTTATACCCGGGGCGTGCCCTTGGCCTATCAACTAGCCAACCAGATTGAAATGTTGGAACAAGTCAAAGTGCCCGTGGGGGCGATCGATGTGACGTTTTACCGGGATGACTTAAATCGCATCAAAACCCGTACCCCGGCAAAAACCAAAATTCCCCTCAGTCTGAATGGTAAACGGGTCATCCTGGTTGATGATGTGATTTACAAAGGACGAACCATTCGAGCTGCCCTTAATGCAGTCACCGAATTTGGCCGTCCCCAGGTGATTCGTTTGTTAACCCTGGTGGATCGGGGCCACCGAGAGTTACCCATTCATCCCGATTATGTCGGCAAAACCCTCCCCACAGCGGCGGAGGAACAGGTCAAGGTTTATTTACAAGACTCCGATGGACGTGACACTGTTGAACTAATCAAGGGATAGGCGGTCGGTGGATGAAAAAGGCAGACAAGCCAGATATAATGTCAGAACTTTATGTGGTGAGAGTGAATCATGGCCGTATCCCTTAAACAAGCACTTGTGGTTGGCAGTTATATTATTAGTCAGCGTCTCCAAGGTAAGAAGCGTTTTCCACTGGTGTTGATGCTAGAGCCGTTGTTTAGGTGCAATCTGGCCTGCCAAGGGTGTGGCAAAATCCAGCATCCGACGGAAATTCTCAAGCAAAATTTGTCCCCGGAGGATTGTTTTCGGGCGGTGGAGGAATGCGGGGCCCCGGTGGTCTCAATTCCGGGGGGAGAACCGCTGTTACATCCCCAAATTGACGAAATCGTCAGCGGTCTCGTGGCGCGCAAAAAGTTTGTTTATCTGTGTACCAACGCGATTTTATTGGAAAAAAGCTTAGATAAGTTCAAGCCATCCCCCTATTTAACCTTTAGCATTCACCTGGATGGCCCCCGGGAACACCACGATAAATGTGTCGATCGCCAGGGGATTTTTGATAAGGCGATCG
>JBJOGT010000053.1:0-7509 GCA_046048115.1 Cyanobacteriota bacterium
ACATCAACCTTTTTTAATTGCTCTTTTAATTGCCGTTCTGCTTTGGCAATGTGACCGGGATACCATTGAATTAATGCCATGGGGGATCAGGGACTGGGAGGAGAAAATTGTTATGGGAAAACCAGAGGGCGATGGCCAAAATAGCGGCTTCAGGAGACACCGGGTTGTGGGAGGAAGGAACCGCTTCCCCTCTCGCTTTATAATAGTCTTCGGTTATCATCCGGCGATCGCCGTTAGGTTGGGTTAGGAAATGAATCAGGGTAGCGCAACGCCCTTGCCAGGAGATACAGTTTACCCCCCATGCGTTACGGTCTGCCAATTACTAATTCTGAACTTTTTTCCTTGAAGTCCCCCAAATCCGAGTCCATTGAAACACTAAATCCTTTATCGGCGGTATCGGGTACGAACCTGTCCACGTTGGCCGGGGTAGAATTAGCCAACCATAATTTGGCGGGGTTAACCTTACCCTATGGTAATTTGAGTCGAGCTGTATTAATTGGCTGTGATTTGCGCCATGCCAATTTCCACGGAGCGGATCTCAGCGATGCCAACCTGATTGCGGCCAGTCTACGCCAGAGTAATTTACGCCAAGCAACCCTCTCGCGGGGCTTATTTAACCGTTGTAATTTGAGTGAAGCGGATTTAACGGCAGCGGATGCCAACCAAGCCCAATTTTATCAAGCGATTTTTACCGATGCTGAAGCCCAGGGCCTAGCCCTCTATCAAGCCAATTTGGGCCATGCCCAGTTAATGCGGGGCCATTTTCACCAAGCCTATGCTCCTGAAGCGGATTTTCGTCAGACGATGGCGATCGCCGTTGATTTACGGTGGGCGAATTTGAAAAAAGCCAATTTTCAGGGGGCAAATTTAACGGGTGCCAATTTTCGGGGCGCAAATTTAGCCGGGGCCAATTTTCAGGGGGCAAATTTAACCGGGGCCAATTTTCGGGGCGCGAATTTATTGGCAACCCAATTTCAACAAGCTAATTTAACCAATATTCGTTGGTAGCGTCGCTGAAGGAGAGGATGGGGGGAGTCTTTAGGGTTTGGAGTTACCAGCGAAACATTTCTTGTACTGATATTTTGATTTCAGAAAAAGCTTGGCTATGGATCATGCCCCCGGAGTAGGTGTGTTGTAGGCAATAATCTCCGTTGTCCGGTGTCCGAAACACAAATAATTGGCGGTTGGTTAGGTCGGCCACCCAATATTCTGGGATACCTGCTTGGGCATAAATCCGTTTTTTGTCATTGAGGTCATAGGCCTGGGTACTGTTAGCAATTTCGACTAACCAAAAAATATCCTGAGCCTGGGGATGTCGTTCTTTGTAGCGTTCCTGGGGCGGTACGACGACGGCAATATCGGGTTCTGGCTCTGAATTACTCAAGGTGATGGGATGGGCTTCCCTAACCAAAGCGAGTCCTTTTAATTTTTGCCGTAGATAGTCGGCGCTGGTGTGAGTGGTGTAGCTATGCAGAGGTCCTTCTGGGGGCATGGTCACGATGTTTCCATCTAAAAGTTCTACGTTCTTGCCGCTCAATAAACCTTGATCAACTAAGTGATGATAGTCTTGAACTGTCCATTTAAGCAGAGTAACCATAGTCGTCTGGGGGAAAGAGGGAATTAATTGACGATCAGTCGGGAAGCTAACCTGCCCTCATTTTAATCAATGGGCGAGGGGCGATCGCCTTAGTGCCCTAGGGAAGCGAAATGACTGTCGCTGGTCTTGCTGTCCTCAATCCCGTTATTCTAAGTAATAGCTAACGTTTGGTTAATGGCATGATGTTTGTTAAGGGATAAACTGCCTTCTCCCTTAATTTCCTCCCTGATCGATCCCTATCGTCAATTGTGTGTTTAATATGTCTATTTCCGCCGCCGATCCCCAGTCTATGGAACTCTTTAGTTTGGTTGCAGAATATTTTAAAGTGCTTTCTGAGGTGAGTCGTTTACAGATTTTGAGTTGCCTACGAACAGGGCCAATGAACGTGCGGGAAATTACGGAGGCAACGGGGTTGGGACAAGCAAATTTATCGAAACATTTGAAAGTGTTAACCCAGGCGGGAATTTTAGCACGGCAGTCCCAGGGCGTCAATGTTTATTATTCGATTTGTGATCCGTCTATTTTTGAGTTGTGTGAATTGGTGTGCGATCGCCTGGGTCAACGGATGAAACAACAGGCAGAAACAGTGAATCAACTGCTCACCCTCAACAACGTGCCCTAACCCTGAAGCTAAAATCCCTGAGCTAGAATGATTGGCGTTGCACTGATCTAAATCCAGTTGGGTGGGTAATGAGCTTAGTACAAAATGGGGTAATCGAAGACTATATTCAACGGGTGACGGAATTAAGTCAATCCACCCAGCGCATTCCTACTACCAGTGAACTAGAGGCGATCGCCACGGAATTGGGCATTGACCCCGCTGAAATTCAAGCGGCCCAAAAACATTCCCAGGATCATTACACCCGCGCCCAGGGTTATATGCGATTGAAGTATTGGGACGATGCCATTGCTGAACTGCAAGAGGCGATCGCCTTTAATCCCAGCCAGCCAGAGATGTTGATTTGTCTGGGACAGGCCCATTTAGGACGTTGGCGACAAAAACATCAAAAGGAAGACGTAGAACAACTTCATCTACGGGTTAAGCAATGTTTATCGATTCAGCCGGACTCCGAAGGGGCGTTAAACTTACTGGCTACCTTCCGTCAAACTCGACAAAATCGCGCTCATATTTTTATGACCACAGGGGTATTTATGGGCGCAATACTGTTGGGAGGGGTGGGCTATTTATTGGTGCAAGGGGGATTGCCCTTTGTGATCCAAGAACGGTCACGCCTGGAAAATTTAGAACAAAAAATTGAACAACAACGCCAGGAACTGGATGACCTCCGCCGGGGCCAAGCCCAAGCCCGGGACAGGCTGCGGGAAGAGCTGCAACGCCAACAAATGCGGGAACTCGTCCCCTACGGCGATCGCCTCAACCGTCTTCAGTCAGAACTGGACGCCCTCAAACAACAAGTTCGAGATTACCAAGCTCAACCCAGACTTATGCCCCGCCCCGAGCCAACCCCCATGGTTTCCCCATCCCCCTAACCCCTTGCATTGTCCGACCAAAGCCCTGGTATTCCCTTTACAATCAGGGAACCAAGTGTTACAAAATATTACGAAAATCAGCAGTTATTCATGGCAGATCAATTAATTCGGGCCACCGCCGCCGATGGAGGCATCCGGGCCGTTGGTGTCATTACCACCCGTCTCACTGAAGAAGCCCGCCAACGCCATCAACTCTCCTATGTAGCCACCGCGGCCCTGGGTCGCACCATGGCAGCAGGGTTATTGTTGTCATCGAGCATGAAGCGGGAAGGATCGCGGGTCAATATTCGCATCCGGGGCAATGGCCCCTTGGGGGGATTATTGGTTGATGCGGGCCTCGATGGCACCGTGCGGGGCTATGTGCAAAATCCCCAGATTGAATTGCCCCCCAATGCCCAGGGCAAACTGGATGTGGGCGGCGCCGTGGGCAAGGAGGGATTTGTCTATGTGGTGCGGGACATTGGTTACGGCTATCCCTATTCCAGCACCGTCGAGTTGGTATCAGGGGAAATTGGCGAGGATATTTCCCATTATTTGGTTACCTCCGAACAGACCCCTTCGGCCTTATTGCTGGGGGTTTTTGTGGGGAAAGAGGGCGTTACCGCAGCGGGGGGGTTATTGCTCCAGGTCATGCCCAAAGCGGCCCGGGATGAAGCCTTGGTTTCTGCCCTAGAATCGCGCCTGGGCCAACTCACGGGTTTTACGCCGTTGCTACGGGCGGGCAAATCCCTAACGAATATTTTGCAAGATTTACTAGGGGATTTTGAATTAGCGATTCTACCGGAAGTTCAACTTTTACGGTTTGATTGTCAATGTTCGTTTCCTCGGGTTTTAGGGGCCTTAAAAATGCTGGGAGAAGAGGAACTACTCGATATGATTGAAACGGATCAGGGAGCTGAGGCTACCTGTGAGTTTTGCGGGGAAGTGTATCAAGCTAATTGTGATCATTTGACCCAACTTATTGCTGAAATTCAAACGGACCGGGCTGGGGGCTAGATTGGAAAAAGTCCGTCCCCAATTTCCTGGTCAGTGAGGGGCTAGGGCCGACTTTGGGGGGCGTCGGGCGATCGCCCGGTTAACATCATCCGTTCTTGTCAATGGTGGGGACTGGGATAGTCGTTTGAACAAGGTGTCAGGTTTTCGCTACACTAAAACGTAAATTGAAAAATCCTTGGTAGAATCTTTTGGCGTATCGGGTATTGAAATCCTTCAGCATGAATTTGGAGCACAGGAGGTTTAGGGCATGAGTGATCAAACTCCCTACCAAACACTAGGAATATCGGAAGACGCTACATTTGACGATATCCAAGCGGTCAAAACCCGTCTCCTGAGAGAGCATCAGGGCAATACCCAATTGTTAGACCAAGTGGAAGCCGCCTACGATGCCATTATCATGGAGCGTTTGCGCCTGCGTCAGGAAGGAAAAATTAAAGTTCCTGAAAAAATTCGCTTTCCCGAACGTCAAGTTGCCCCCCCTGCCAAGCCAACGCCTACTATTACAATGCCGTCGGCGCCGGCTTGGCTGGCAACGTCCCTTGATCAGCCATCCCGTAACGACATTTTGCTCCCCGCTGGGGTGTTTGCTGCTTTGACTGCCTTCAGTTGGTTGAGCCAAGATCCTTCGGGGTCGTTGCAATCTTTGTTGCTGGTGATCGGGGTTTTTGCCAATATTTTCTTCCTCAATCGCAAGCAACGTCAATTGGGTAAGGCGCTGCTGTTTAGTTTAGGGGCTCTGTTGCTGGGCATTGGCCTTGGAACGGGTCTGATTCAATTGCTCCTCGCTACCAATATGGCGATCGCCCTTAGCCCTGAGCCGGTTGCCGCGACGATTACCTTTTTCATTCTGTGGCTGATCAGTAGCTTTATCCGTTGACAGAGAATGGGCCTGGGAGACGTATCTTCCCCGTTTAGGCGTTGCCCCCTAGCATTGCTAATTCGGTAGCTAGGAATTGGTGTAGCCAATCTTTCAAAATTAATGTGGCTCGGCAATCATCTTCGTTGTAGCGCAAAATTAATTCCAAAAATTGGCGATCACCGCTGGTCAACCAATTATCGTACCAACAAACCGATTGATCGCCGCTGGCCATGGCATCCCGCCACTGAAATCCCAGCCAATTGGCCAAGGATTTGAGGGAGTAACTTTCCACGGGACATATAACGTGATGAATAACATGGTGGTGCAAATCCACGCATTGATTGAGGAGTTGCTCCCGCAATCCCTTTGGTGTGTCGTACAATTTCGTCAGCCGTTTAATTGTTTCCCGTTCATATTCCGAAAAGTGATAAATGGGAGCCTGGGGATATTGTTGGACTAAGGTAAGAAATGCCAGCCAAATATCAGCTTCTTGCTCAGGGGTCTGGGCTAAAAAGCCATGGAATCGTTCTGTCCCCTGCTGGCGATCAACCACAATGACCCCCAATAAATAATCTAAATTCCGTTCCGGTTCCGCTTCAATATCAAAATAGAGTTCCACCGGGGCCTGGGGGAGAGGGACATACTGTTGACTCGGTTTTAAAATTGCCCGTTTTTCCACCATCGCTAACGCCTGCTTTTGCAACTGTTCGGCGATCGCCAGACCCATCAATTCTGCCACCTGGACTGGGGGCAATTGGGCAAGGGAAGAAATGGTCATCACGCCTAACGTTTGTAACGATTCATAGCGACTTGGGGTTACCCCTGGCACGAGGGAAAGATGCTGTTGGGCTTGGGCCAGGCTATAACAATGATCGTACCAATGACATAAACTACAGCGTTGACGGGAAATAAAAACCTCAGGTTCGGCTTGATATTCCAAGGTTTGTACGCAATCCACTAAGGTTTGGTGAAACCGGGGCAGCCATTCCCCTAAGTCTACTTCGTAGGTATTTTGTCGCCGCAGAATAATTTGAACTCGATGTGGCAATACTCCCTGGGCTACTGCCAGTAATTGGGCATAAAAGGCCGCCAAAATTTTATACTCCGGTTTTGGTCTACGACCTAACTGGATACTCACGGGACTATATTGCCAATTCCCCCACCGCGATCGCCCGGAAATTCTAACCAATAAAGGGGGGTGTCCCAAGAGTTCCAATTCACCGTGACTAAAGCTTGCCGGTAGTTGGTGGCTGAGAAAGCCGCGATAAATACATGCCACCCCCTCTTGCATCAATGCTTGGGTTTCTGCGGAACGCCCCTGCCAATCGGCGATCGGGGTTTGGGGTTCATGGTAATCCGGGAACTGGTTCGTCAAAACTTCACGAATATGTCTTAAACTTTCCTGGCGAAGTTTCAGCAAAAAATCCCGCTCTTGACGACGTTCTAGGGGGTCACCGTATTGATTCAAAAACGCCCGTCGTTGACAGCGTTTATAGTCCATCAAAAGGGAATCGGTAACTAGCATGGCGACCCTACACCGTTACCCACTTTTAGGCATCGGGAAAAAAATCCGTTGTATCTCCCCCTTCCAGATGGGGGAAGTAACCCGTCACAATCATCGACAACATTCACAATAGTCAAGAAAATTTGCCTAAAACAGCCCAAAACAATGCTAACTTGTCCCCATTATTCTACGGAATTGCGAAACGTGGCGGTGGTGTGACCCTCTTTGGCTAGCAAAAGTCGAGAATTGGCCCAGGCAAAATTGGGTAACTAACGGTACATTAAGAAACATTTGCAACGAGTCCGTTTTCCTCCCATTCCGTTGATAGCCCCATGTCAAAAATCAGTTTACTCGCCGCCCATGACTACGCTGTGGCATCCCTACGCCCAGCCCTAGCAACCCTGTTGGAACCCCTAGGTGGTATCACGGCCTTTGTTAAACCCGGCGATCGCGTTTTGTTAAAACCCAATCTGTTAACTGGTAGTCGTCCCGGCAAGGAATGTATCACCCGCCCGGAGGTGGTGGCCTGTGTGGCGGCCATGGTTAAAGAAGCCGGTGGTAAACCCTTTATGGGGGACAGTCCCGCCTTTGGTTCTGCTAGGGGGGTGGCCGAAAATAATGGCTATTTGCCGTTACTGGAAGCATTGGACATTCCCATTGTGGAGTTTCGGGGCGGACGTTATGAATCCACCAGTGAAAACTTTAACCATTTGCGCCTCTCCAAAGAAGCCATGGACGCTGATGTGGTAATTAATTTACCGAAGTTAAAATCCCATTCCCAACTCACCATGACCCTGGGGGTAAAAAATTTGTTCGGCTGTGTCCCTGGCAAAATGAAGGCCTGGTGGCACATGGAAGCGGGCAAAGATGCAGATCGGTTTGGGGAAATGTTGGTGGAAACTGCTAAGGCGATCGCCCCGGATTTGACCATTCTGGACGGCATTATCGGTCAAGAAGGCAATGGCCCCATGAATGGCACCCCCAAAGAAGCCGGTTTGTTAGCAGCTTCCACCGATGTCTTTGCCCTGGATTGGGTGGTGACGGATATTCTGCAAGTTGACC
>JBJOGT010000054.1:0-11092 GCA_046048115.1 Cyanobacteriota bacterium
TTTGATATTATTTATCCTGATGTTTTTTAAGGGCAATCAACAGTATAACTTATCTTTGACGCCTCCTATTTTCCCCCTAGCCTCATAACTTTTCATAAACGACTTATTCAGCAAGCCCTAATTATCAAATTTTTCCCTATGCCGGGGCAGACCACGGCTTTTTCTGTGACCAACGGGCGAGCTATAACGCCGAAGCGGCGGCGGATGCCTGGGAGCAGGTCAAAACCTTGTTCAAAACTGAGTTATAAACCCTAAACCCGGTGTTCGATGATGAATGTAGCGGCTGCCCAAGCGCCTTTTTCGTCGTAATGGCGGATCAGACGTTGTCGTTCATTATCTTTAACCAACCCACCCACTTCTACGGAAAATCGTTGCCGTAATTGCAGGCGATCGGGGGCATCGGATGAACCGCCATCGGGTAATAACAATAGGGTACGGGGATTAGCTTCTGCCCAGCGAATTTGCTTATCCTCAATGACTCCTTGGCGGTGAATGGTTTGATTACCCATGGTAAACGTCTGTTGGAGGCGATCACCTTTTTGAGTCAACGTTAACGCCGTGGCAGAAATTTCCGGGTCACGCCAATCGGGGTAAGCGGTGCAAGCTTTGCCTCGCCAAGTCCCCAGCAATTGATCCAAGCTTAACGGCGGGCGTTCTTGGGCGTCACTCCTCTGACGAAATTCCCGAATCAGGGTCAAGCTACTAAGGCTTAAATCTTTGTCATATAGCTGCACAAACCGAAAACGGCGACCGCCATCCACAAAACCAAATTCTGCCCCAAACTCAGTGAAAGGGGCTAACTGCCAAGGGCCTTTGCAAAACGCGCCAGTGTCAAAAAATATTGCCTGTCTTCCCAGGGAACGGTAATCCTGACTGTAATCTTGGCTGGGCGGATCTTGGTAATCGGGATTGTCATAGCGTCGCAGCCGAAAGCGTACCAACTGATTGTCTTCCAAGCCTTCCAGGGTCAAAATCGAGGGCGTTGAACTTACCTCAACCCCTTGGGGGGTTAACCGAGTGAAACTGCCCCGCCATTCCCCTAGATTTTTGAGAAAATTTTGCCAATTATCCATCTGTTTAAATGCCTCTATTGGTTGCCATCATCTAGGGTTTCAGCCTTAATCTACCGGAGAGTAAAGCGGAGTGGCATTTTATCGGGGGGATAAATTAAGAGATTTTGCTGTAAATTCTCCAAAGATGCCCGACCATTGACCAATTCCCAGGTAAACTGCCGCAATAATTCCGCCAGCATCACCGTGGCCTCTAGCATGGCTAACTGTTCCCCCAAACAACGATGGGCCCCTGATCCAAAATCAATCATGGGCAGGGAGGGACTACCCTGTTCTTCCGCTAACCACCGTTCGGGCCGAAATTCATCGGGATTGGGATAACTCTCGGGATCTCGACCGGCGGCTAGCATTGACCAAAAAATCTTAGTCCCCACCGGAATAGTAATATCGTCAATCGCCAAGGGACGAACCACTTGTAAGGAGGTTGACCCCGACGCAATGGAATATAACCGCAACGTTTCTTTGAAAATAGCGCGGATGTAAGTTAACTCGGTCAAACTTGCAACGGAATGGAAATTGCCATATTTTGCATAGACCTGATCCACGATTCTTTGGGCTTTTTGAAAAATTTCAGGATGGGATGCCAATTCCCCCACTGCAAACGATAAAGAATGGGCTGTCGTATCGGTTCCGGCAATCAATAACTCCACCATTTCTGCCAACAAATCCCCTTGGGTATATCGCGGTTCTTTGCTGATCACTCTAACCAGCAAGGAACTTTGAAACAGATCGCTCACCCTGCTATCCGTTGTCTTGATTTCCCCGTCTCGCAGTTTCATCGCCAGTTCAGCCCGGGGTAACAAAAACGCTTCCAAGGTTTTTCTCGCTGCCCAATAGTCCCGGGCCGCTTGGGTGGGCAAATATTTTTGCCAAGTTCTTTCCCCCGTTGCCACCCGCAAAAATCGATAGGCAATCACTGACATGGCGTGTTCAATTTCGGGGACGACCAGAGGGGGGCCTTCCGGGGTGGGGTGTTGCGGGTCAAGGGGAATACCCAACAGTAAATAGGCAATCACCCGCATGGTTAATTCCACAAAGAGCGGATCAACTTCTACAGGTTTTCCCGCTGGGGCTTGTTCAATACGTTGGCTAATTAATTGACAGGCTTGGCCCACCATCTCGGCATAACGGGCAACGCTGGTGGCGGTAAATTCAGGATTCCAAGCCTTACGCCGCCATTTCCAATCCTCCCCTTCCAGTCCGAGCAAAATGGGCCCACTGATATCATTCCAAGCTTGCCGAACGCTATCAGACCGAACCAACTGACCGTCGCGCATGCCGGTGATGATGGTGTCTTCAATGAGTTTGGCTTTTGCCAGCATTAAGACGGGACTACTACCAACCCAGTAGACATACATTGGCCCATTTTGTTTGCTCCAATCCCACAGGAGTTGGAAAAATTGTTTTTGCTTGACGGCCCTCAAGACTGCGGGAATATTTCCCCATAAGGGATGTTTGGGGGGAGAGGGTAAAGCCGTTAAGGCCTTAAAACGGTGTTGATTGTGCCGGTAACGCCAACCCACCAGCCCGGCGATCGCCGTTGTCGTTAGCAGGGTGGGGACAATCCAAGAGGATAAAACCATGGTGATCCGTAATCTTTTGCCCTTGATTGTGACAGGAATAAGCCCTATCCACCAAAGAGAAAGCTGCTGTCCAATGGAGGGATTACAAAGTTAAGACAAAACAGGGGGTTTAATAGTGGCGGGGACCGTTGCTCGGACTGCCCGGAACATGCCAAATCGACAGAGACCAGCCCCAAAGGCTAGCCGCATTAATAAAATAGTGGGCACTTCCCGCACCGATTTAATAAAGCCCGTTACCCCATATTGCAGCCAACCCTGGGGCCGAATAATGCCTTGCCAAATGGTGTCGATCCAAGCGGGGAGGGTGGGCACTGTCCAATCGGCGGTGATGACTTCGCCCTGTACCAATCCTGTGGCGGCCAAATCTTCTGCAAAGCCTTCAATGCTGGCAAACTCAGGGTGAGACCATTGATCTAACAGTTGTCGCATCACCGGTTTTTCCCAAAAATTGAGAGGGATTTGGCGATCGTCCCGTTGATTCCAGTCTGCCACGACTACAATTCCGCCAGGTTTCAGCACCCGTAATAATTCCTTGGCAAACTGGGCTTTGTCGGGCATGTGGGGCCCTGCTTCCACTGACCAGACCACGTCGAAACTGGCATCGGGAAACGATAAATTCATGGCGTCATCCACTTGGAATTTTGCCGGGACATCAGCGGGGGTTAATTCCGTGGCCCGTTTGACCTGTTGGGGGCTGATGGTAACGCCGGTAACGTTAAAGCCATAATCCTTCGCTAAAATCCGGCTACTGCCGCCGATGCCACAGCCCACATCTAACACCGTGGTGCCCGCTGGTAATTGGTCAAGGCCGCCCCATTTGACCATTTCGTGGACAAAGTCAATTTTTGACTCGATAAACCCTTTCCGCACCGGGGGATCGCCGTAATGACCAAGGTGAATGTGATCGCCCCAGTAATATTCCAAAATGCCGTCCTCTGTCCATTGGTCATAGGCATTGGCAACGGAGTCGGCGGATTGATAACCCCTGGCGGTAGTTAAGTATAATCCTCCGGCGATCGCCAGAAGAATGGTTAATAAACCAGCGGGCACGAGGAAAGTTTCAGACATAGGGCGGAGATAAAGGGGGCAAACAGGACAAAAATCACTGCTTCTTACTGTAACTGGAGTTTTGACAATGATGAAAAAGTAGAACAAAGTACCGTTAAATGGAAATAAAAGGAAAAGGCGGGTCATAAAACCCCACATTCCCTATGCCTGTTTGTTTGAAACCAGCTCTTTCAAGTGGTGATCAATAGCCTCATTATCGGGGACAGACACATTTCGTCGTCGGATATGATTTGGGTTTCTTGGGTATCGGTGACTTCCCAGCTTAATAAACTGGCTAAAACATTAGCCTTTTTTATTGTGTTTTTAACCCTTTTGACTACGTTGCTCTGACCTTAATTTGCCACACATCAACCATTCTCAATTAACTCCGCTTAAATTAGCTCAAAATCCCATAATGGGAATTGCTCAGAAGCCCTATCTATTCAGCTAGGGTCGCCACTGATAAATATCCGGCAATTGACGATATTGTTCCTTCCAATCCAACCCGTAACCCACAATAAAGCCATCTTCCACCCGATGACCAACATAATCCAAAGATACGGCAATTTGACGGCGACAGGGCTTGTCGAGGAGGGTACAAATTTTGATCGAACGGGGATTTAACGCCAATAATTGGGGGTAGAGCGCTGCCCAAGAATTCCCCGTATCAACAATATCTTCCACAATTAATAAATCTTGATCTCGAATTAATGATTCAGGCAAATCCGCTTTAATGGTTACTTTGCCAGAACTTTGTCTACTTGAACCATAACTTGATAAGTGAATGAACATTATCTGTTTAATCGGGGTTGCCATGGATCGGACTAAATCCGCCAAGAAAATCATTGACCCATTTAAAATACCAATCACTAACGGCGATCGCCCTTGGTAGTCCTGATCAATTTGGTGAGCTAGACGGGTCACAATCTCGGCAATTTCCGCTTGGCTAATGAGTTGTTTAAGGGGCATAAATAATTTTTAAAGCTGTTTTTTGCAATTAGTGTCATTTTGCTTCATTCTCCATCAAGATGGGGATGATTTTTTCCCCCCTTGACCCCAGGGCACAACATAAATTAACCCCGAAACTACCGTTAAAATGACCGACACCCAAAACATGATCAAACCAAGCTGGGGATAGGGATCTGGCAACGGAGCAATTAACAAGGCGATCGCCGTGATTTGGCCCACGGTTTTTATCTTTCCCCACAAATTGGCCCCCGCTATGTCCCCCTGCCCCGCTAACTGGGGATTAACCCGCCAACCGGCGATCGTTAACTCCCGCGCCAAAATAATCCCCACGCCCCAAGCCGGAATCGTCCCCCACCCCACTAAAATTAATAATGGCCCCAACACCAACAACTTATCCACCAAAGGATCTAGGAACTTGCCCAACGCCGTCACCTGATCTAACTTGCGGGCCAAGTACCCATCCAACCAATCCGTACTCGCTGCCAGTAAAAAAACGACTACCCCCCACCAGCGCGTCGCCGCCTCCGGACTGGGTAGCCAAAGAAATAAAAACGGTAATCCCAACAGGCGAGACACCGTAATCCAATTAGGAAGATTCATCTTTTCGTTCAGATCCACTAAAAAGGCTATCTAGCTTAACTGAGAAACTAAATTCACTTCCACCATATTATTCTCCAATTGCGTTAAATCCACAGTTAAATCTGGCCCAAAAAACCTAGCAATCTTTTCTTGTTTTTCTTGCCAAATCTCAAAGGGAATAAACGGCGATTCAAACAGCAAAGATAAAACATATTTCCCGCCCCAATCCCGCTCTTCTAGACTGGTTAACACAGGACGTTCTTCATCCGTTGGACTCAGTCCCAAACGTTCCAAAGAATCATCCAAATGGGCCTCTTGACCATAACGATAGCGGGTCACATCTTTACGAATTTGATTTTGGGTGGGAGTCGCCAACTTTCCCCGTAATGCCAACACAGTATCGGTGGTTGCTTGACGAAAAGGAATAGGTTTCAACTCCGCTGCCTTAAGGGCTAAGCCGCCTAAAAGGAGGGGAATACCATAAAAGAACCCCGCCAGATTTAAAGTAGCATAGTCTAGGGCATAGGCCACAAAGCCAGTAACAGTCAAGAGACTACCCACTGTTAATCCGACCGCCGCTAAAGAGATTTTACGCAACATTATAATTTGAGAAAATAATTGGAAAAAATTAAGTCTAAATAATTAGAATAATTAATACAGTACTGAGAAAGCACATTAAACTCGGCTAGCTCTCTAGTTTAGAGGAAAGCGTTCAATTTCCCCACTGCTTACGGTGAATTCAATGGGCTCATGGTCTGCCGCATTTAAGCAAAAATCCCCCAGACCTGAGCACCTGGAGGAATTGATCAAAACTAATAACAAGATTCCACTGTCACTATTGGCAGGGTAATTGGCACAATGTCGGCGTCAGACTATTCATCGATTCCCCCCACCGCCATGAGTTCATCTTCCATATCATCATCAGTAGCAGGGATATCAATGTCAATATCATCGCCAGCATCAGGCTCGTAGGGAATGCCTTGGGCTTCCGCTAAGCGTTTTTGCCGGAAAATTTCGGCCATTTCATCGGCTTTTTCGTTGACTAACTCCCGGTTTTTCAGCATCGCTCCCGGTTCGGGTTCCAATTGTTTGGTAGAGAGGGAAATCCGCCCCCGCTCTGCATCTAAGTCGATGATCATTACTTTGAGTTCATCGTTAACGTTAAAGACACTATGGGGCGTATCAATGTGATCGTGGGAGATTTCAGAAATGTGCAGCAACCCACTGACACCTCCGATATCGATAAAGGCGCCATAGGGTTTGATACCCCGGACAGAACCAATCACCACTTGGGCCACCTCGAGGCCATTCATCTTCCGTTCAACCAAGGCCCGTCGGTGACTGAGTACTAGGCGATTACGTTCTTCGTCAACTTCTAAAAACTTTAAGGGTAAATCTTCACCAACCAAGTCTTCTTTGGCTTCTCGGGCACTGATATGAGACCCAGGAATAAACCCCCGTAGCCCTTCAATTCTGACGAGTGCTCCCCCCCGATTCGTGGCGAAAACATTGGAGCGGACAGTGGCGTCCTCTGCTTGTAACTGTCTGACCCGTTCCCAGGCTCGCATATATTCGATGCGGCGGATGGAAAGCGTTAATTGACCGTCTTCGTTTTCATCGGTCAAAATGAAGAATTCTCGGGTTTCGTTGGGTTGGAGTACCTCTTGGGGATCATCAACCCGATTGATCGACATTTCCTGAATGGGAATGTAAGCGGCGGTCTTTGCCCCAATATCGATCAGCGCCCCACGGGACTCCATGCTGAACACAGTTCCGGCAACAATGTCACCAGGGCTGAAGTGGTAATCGTACTTGTCAAGAAGGGCGGCAAAGTCCTCGAGAGTGAATCCAATCGTTGCTGTAGAAGTTTGACTGACCATGTAAATTTTAAGTCCTAATCCCTTAGTCTCCGTTTAGTGAATATGCGTGCCTCCTGTTACTTACTGTACAAGCCAGGATACAGACTCTTCATTATACAGTAGGCTTTGGCCAAAGGTTAAGAACGGTGATGTTTTTTTCGGAGGGGATTGGGTCGGCAAGATAGGTAGAATGGGAACCTGGATTAATCAGTAAGATAATTAGGGTTCAAGGCGGCTAATGGTGCTAAAAATTACCTTGGCTTGTTGACTGGACAGTCCTCGATAACGACCGATTAATCCCTGGGTTGCGGTCAGACTGAAACCGACTTGTTCTGATTGCCATTGAATCAGAGGCTGGGTAATTTCACGTACAAAATTAAGAGATTCTGGGGTAAAGGGACGACTGAGATCTAAGTATGTACCAAGTACGGGGTAGCCCCCCAGGGTATTGGCACACTGTCTCAGGCTAGGGGAGCCGATGGTCTGTTGCCGTTCTGCCCAAATTAGTTGCTCTCCCTGCCACACTTCCCACCGCGATCGCCAATGCCCATTAGTAAAGGTTTCTCCCCGCGCAGTGCGCCCCAGTCTCATGATTTCCCAACCCTTGAAGCGAGCAGTGGGGTCTAGATCAATGTGAAAAGCCTGATCATAAAGAGCAGCTTCAAACAGGATCGTCTCTTGGGGCTTCCATTCCACTGTGGCCTTTGCCCCTAAACGGAGTTTAACTTGCTGCTGGCTCCATGGCCCTTGACTACGATAAACTTTGCCCGCTGAAGCGGTGGTGATTACCACTTCACTGTGGTCTGCTAAGTCAATATTGTATATGAGGCGATCGCCCCCCACCATGCCGCCTCCGGTATGTAAAAGTAGGGTTTGGCATTGGGCCGTTTCCACATCATAAAAAGGCCGCTGGACTTTTAACGGGGCTTCTACCAGACAATGGCTTAAACGGGTCTTTCCGTGGACACAGTCGTAACGCAGGTCTAACGTTGCTTGCCAGGGTAATGGCGTTGGGACATCAGAGGTGGACGGGGCGGACACAGGCTAGGGACTCATTATTTTATCGATCATCGGGGGAAGTTCCCCGGCATCCCCCTGAAAAAGGGGGACTGTTCAACTCCTTGGGCTTAGCTGGCTTGGGGAATCAAATTCAAAAAGTCGTCAAAATCGGCGATCGCCTCTTGAAATTGAATTTTAGCTTGGGAAATACTCTTGTCTTTAGCGGCCGCATCTAAGCGTTCCAAATGACCAAACACTTCCTTGGCAAGGGCCGTTGCTTTATTTTGATCCTTCGGCAAAAGGGACCGGGATAGGCCCAACATCTGTTGCCGCAATTGACCCAATGGTCCATGGATATAGGTCTGGGTATCCACCCAGTTTTGATCCGCAATTAGCCCCTGTAACGTTTCCATCCGCCCCCGAGCTTCGGCGATCGGGGTCACATAAACCTCTAGCTGAGCAATTTTTTCAGGACTGTAGGTTGTGGGAGCTTCAACTTGGGGACTACTGCAACTCACAAGAACCGTTGCAACTAATACCAGGACAAGGGAAAGTAACGAACGTAAACGAGACATAAGCGATGGTTACAGTGTTATTGACATTGAAGAAGGAGGTTTATCCTTAAAGATAGTCTCAATCATACGTGCTTTTTTGCCCGTTCTTCCCCCAATTCTTCCCCAACCCCCAGGCTGGAATGGGGAGTTTCACCCCAGCCCCACCGCACGATGGCAGTCTTTTAACCTTTCTTAAAATTTGCGAGGGTAAACGCTCATATTCTTGTCAGGGAATAATGCCATAACTTTAAACAGGATTTCGCCATCAAAGCATTATTTTCCATACGTTGGGAATGGTCACAGTTTAAGGAGCACCAGGAAGGTTTAGAGTAGGATTTCTTGATAAATTAAGGGTTTAAGGCAAGGAAATCTTGGAGGGGATCGAGGATAACGATGGTTTAATGCCATGCAATCAGTGATTACTCATAAACAAGCCAATGATTTAATTCATGACTAAACCCAAGGATTTTAATATATTTCTTTATAATTAAAGCCCGGTTTTTGGTTAATACCCATCAAAACAAACAAAGTATTGCAAACAAGTTTCAAAAAATATTACAGTTTGCCAACTTTATCCTGTTTTCATCAGATAATCAAAGCAGAAGAGGAAAGAGCGTTTAATTTTCTATCATGCCCCATAACACTTTGAAGCGTCCTAGTTACAGTCAAACGTTTTGCTTTTCTCGGATTTTGCTAAGACTACCCAAATAAGCGGATTTCCGTTCCGCAGTGGAGGTTAAGATGAACATTAATCGCATTTTACAAAACGCTGTCCAGTATTTCACCGAAGCATTTGTCAGGGTTTTTGGTCCTTCCACCGATGAATATCCTGAAGTCGGTATTCAGCCTTTTGAAGGAGACCCCCTTGCCAATAGTGTTGAAGACCATTGAGTATTCACTGTCTGCTAGGAGAAGCAGTTGTTTCGACAGGTGGCCACAAGCTTTTTTAGCTGAATATTCCCTTGGTGATGGGAGTCTCAAAGCTCATGATACGTTCATGGCTATGACCCCCGCATCTCGGGAATTGCTGCTAGGGTGCTGTAGCCTTGACCCACAGTTATCGGCTCATTTCCCTGTGTCACTGTCTTCTATCACCAAGAATTGAATTAGCCACCGCATCAGACTATTGCTACTCCAACGAAATTTCTCTATGGCTTTGAATGGACTCCACCACTGACGACGAAAGAGGAGGGAGGGGTTGCTGCTGCGCGAGGGAAGTAAAGTTCGTTAGGCGACTTGGCAATCTTCTTGGAAATGACTATATCAAGGGACAAGAAAAGGGTTAAGCAGGCTTGATCATCAGATTTACCCCCAGCAGAGAAAGACTGACACAGTTGAATCAAAGGGATTAAGGCTTCACGAGTCGGTAGTCATTTGAACGTAGTGATGACATAAAGCTTTTATCTGCTATAGGACATAGACTTGTATTGCTATCATTAACTTTTGACAAAGATTCTAGGATTAATTAGAGAATTATGACACATCTTTTTGGGTATATGTTCTTTTTACTTTCAACGCTTATTGCTGAGCACCACAAAATATCACAACATTTAACGTCACCAGAAAAATAAGAAATAGTCTGCCCTCAGTGTCAATCTACTCACATTTTCAAGAATAGCTTCATTCATACAGCGGATTCTGGATCAACTTGGCACACAAAAAACGGCTGTAATTCCCATTCTATAACGGATTTACTGTGCCACTCGGATGCCGTAACCGCTGTAATGGAAAGCAAAAATATAACTGTAAAGATTGCTCTCGCCAGTTTGTTCTTAATCATCAGAGTCACACAGTTTCTCATGAGACCAAATAGCTTATTGATTCTCTGTTAGTTGAGCGTATTTCTTTAGGAAAAATACGACGGGTTCGTGGGTCATGGTTATCAAATTATGTCAACCACAAATATTGCTCTGTCCCCCAGTGGATAATGGTTTCACCCAAATCTAAGGGACGATTAACCATTGAATGGGATGAAATATGGTTTTTCGTTTTCTCCAAAAGTTTTGAAGTTTATATTGGGCTGGCTATTGACTGTGATACTCGGGAAATTATTGTTTACTTTTTGGGCTATAGAACTCGAAAATCTGCTAAACAACTTTGGGCTAGTCTTCCTTCTGCCTATCGGCAATGTGCTGTTGCTTACACCGATTTTTGGCAGTCTTATAAGAAGGTTATTCCCTCTAAACGTTATCGTCCCGTTCGCAAAGATTCTGGTCTGACTAATCCGATTGAACGCTTCAATAATACCTGTGGACGACGTCTCCCTTGTCTTGTCCGCAAGGGTCTCTCTTTTCCCAAGAAACTCGATAATCCTATTGGCGGTGTTTAGTTTTTTTGTTCACCAAGACAACCCCCACTTGGCTTGACTTTTCACCTCATCACCACCTCCAGATCACTACCCAATGTTTGCCCCATCCCTGGGGAGACTGTCG
>JBJOGT010000055.1:0-2906 GCA_046048115.1 Cyanobacteriota bacterium
GTTAGTGACGGATGTAGAAAATTTAAGCTATGCCCAAAGGCGGGGGCGGTATTGGTCAGCGTTGGCCATTATTCGCTGTGTGATGTCGTCCCCGGCGGCGGCGGTGTTAACGTTGTCCAAGCAACTGCTGAAAAATACGGAAAATGTTGGTTTAGAAGACTTGGACGATGAATGGGTTGTCTCCCACGTTTATGATAGTACCGACCAGGAAAAATCCGTTGATAGCCTACCGATCGCCGTCATTGAGCAGGGTAAGCAGTCCTTTAGTGACCGAGAAAAACGCCAACTGCGACAATTTATTCAAGGGGCGGAAGGATTGCGGGGGCAAAAGGATCACAAACTGCAAACCACCATTAAATTGGTAACCGACTGGCTCAAGGCCGGACATCACCCGATTATTTGGTGTCGATATATTGCCACCGCCAATTATGTAACCGCCGAGTTGCGCCAAAAATTTGAAAAAAAGGGGAAATCCCTGCGGGTGATTGGCATTACCGGGGAACAGTCGGAGGATGAACGGGAGATTCGTTTAGAGGAATTAAAATCCTTTTCCCAACGGATTTTAGTGGCAACGGATTGTTTAAGCGAAGGGGTCAACCTACAAACCCATTTCACCGCCGTCCTGCACTACGATTTACCCTGGAATCCGAATCGCCTAGAACAACGGGAAGGGCGGGTAGATCGGTATGGTCAAACTGCCAAAACGGTGGATTGCATTTTGCTCTATGGCGACAATAACCCCATGGATGGGGCGGTGTTAGATGTGCTGTTGCGAAAAGCGGTCAAAATTCACCGTAGTCTAGGAATTACCGTGCCAGTCCCGATGGATAGTGCCAGCGTCCAAACCGCTATTTTTCAGTCCTTATTTGAGCGGGTGCAAACGGTGCGTCAGTTGAATATTTTCGAGACCCTCACGGATAACAATGAACCGTTGGTGGAAATCGAAAAAAGTTGGGAGCGGTCTGTGGAGCGGGAAAAGCTTAATCGTAGTCGTTTTGCCCAGCGGGCCATTAAGCCAGAGGAAGTTAAGCAAGAACTCGAAGAATCCGATCGCATTTTGGGCAGTGAGGCGGATGTGGAGCAGTTTGTGATCACTGCCTGTGCCCGTCATCATTGTTCCCTGGTCAAGCAAAAGCAAGGGTGGTCACTCCCCCACATTCCCGCGTTTTTACAACCCACATTAGGCGATCGCCCTAGATTAATCACCTTCACCACCCCAGCCCCGGACGGTGTGGAGTATGTGGGACGGAATCATCCTCTGGTGGAAGGTCTAGCCCAACATTTACTAGAAACGGCTTTGGATGAACATCAAACTGCCATTGCCGCCCGTTGTGGCTTTATAGTCACGGATCAAGTCCAAAAACCAACCAACTTGCTACTGTTGCGATCTCGCTATTTACTTAAGGACAAGACCGAGACTGAACTATTGGCAGAAGAATGTTTAATTAGGGCCTTTACGGGCAGTTTTGACAATCCCCAATGGTTATCCCCCGAAGCAACCCAGCAACTTTGGTCCATAGCAAAACCTACGAAAGATTATCCTCTCGCCCGTCAACAAATCACATTGGAACAAAAACTAACCGCTTTTCCCGACCTGGAACCGGCCTTGATGGCGATCGCCGTTGAACAGGCTAAACAACTGGAAGTATCCCACCGCCGGGTGAGACAAATTACCAAAGAAGGGCGGGTCACCGTGAAAGCCCAACTGCCCATGGATATTTTAGGCTTCTACATTTTCCAGCCCCAGTAATAAAACCATTCCCCCTTTAATCCCTGTTTTTGCCGAAAATCCCCATGACCACTAACGCTTTTCACATCGAAGGAAACTTGATTTCAGCGGATCTCTTGCCGGATATTATGGCGGGGGAGGTCAAGGGGCAACAGGTTCAGGATTTTGGTTTTAAAGCTAACGAAAAACTAGAGGATGAAATTGCCTTTATTTGGTCAGAGGCCAAAAGCCGTTGGGCGATTTTTCAAGGCCGTTTGGCACGACTAGAGGAAGGGGAAACGGGGACGAGTTTAACCCGTGAGCAGTGGGTTGTACCGTTGTTGGAATTATTGGGTTATCAGCCCAGTTATCAGGCGAAAGCGGAAGTAATTGATAATCAAACCTTTGCTATTTCCCACCGAGCGGGGGGGTTAGGGAGTGAGGGCGAAACGCCGCCGGTTCACATTATTGGCTGTCGGTTAACTCTGGATAAACCTTCCCCATCAGGAAAGCCCCGGTTATCGGCCCATGGTTTGGTGCAGGAATATTTGAACCGCACAGAGCATTTATGGGGCATTACCACCAATGGCCATCAATGGCGACTCCTGCGGGATTGTTCCTTGATGACCCGCTTGGCCTATGTGGAATTTGACCTGGAGCAAATTTTCAATAATGAGAATTTTGCTGAATTCCGGCTCTTTTTCCGTCTATTTCATCGATCGCGCCTACCGGAAGGGATGGAGGATGCAGATAAGTGTTTGTTGGAGTATTATCACCAAGAATCTTTATCCCAGGGGGGACGAGTACGGGACAAGTTACGGGACGGGGTGGAAGCGGCGTTAAAGATTTTGGGTAATGGGTTTTTGCAACATCCCCAGAGTGGGGGTTTACGTCAGCGATTTACGGCGGGGACGTTGACGGATTCCCAGTATTACCGTCAGTTGTTGATGTTTATCTACCGTTGTCTTTTCCTGATGGTGGCGGAGTCCCGCAATTTGCTATTGGCGGCGGAAGACAAGGAAAAGGCGGCGATTTATCAGCAATATTACAGTTTTTCACGGTTACGGGATTGCTCTGATCGCCCCAGTTATCGACCGGAGGGGTTTCAGGATTTATGGCAGGGGTTAAAGGTCACGTTTGGTTTATTTGAGAATGGGGAAAAGGGCAATTTATTAGGGTTGTCGCCGTTGAATGGAGA
>JBJOGT010000056.1:0-6437 GCA_046048115.1 Cyanobacteriota bacterium
GCAAAGTATTGATGCCGCTACCGTCGCCGGGGATTTCCTTGAGGTACTAAAATCGATCATTTACTTAGAACCGGAGGCGGAAGTAACGCCAGGGGGCATTTGTCCAGCAGTATGGGTGGAAAGCTTGGCCATTACCGGAGAATAGGCCGTTGAAGCCAGGAGAAAGTGTGGGTTGTGCCCTCAATTAGGGGAAGCGGGTTTAAATGGCACACCCAAATTCAACCCCCATTTCTCGGTTTGTAGGGATAAATTAGAAATTAGATACCAATACACCTAGATTCCCCAGGTTTCATGGAAATCTTGGGTCTTTTAAAAGCGAGTCCAGGTAAGGCTTTCAGGAATTCAGTTCCATCGTATCTGGACTGAATTTTCCCTTGCTTTTAGGGGTTTGCCATGGCGAGACTCCTTGAAATTGCCTTAATAGCGAAAAGCACTAATGATAGTTCTTGAATAATTTAGCCCCCTCAAGGCTTAGGCGCGTTTTGCTGTTGTAAGCCCCGAATGAAGCCAAAAACCACTAGTAAATTAGAAACTGATAAAAATATTTCTGCACTACCATGGAGCCAGTCCACATTGGCTAACTGTTCGTGAAAGTGACGCTCCGCATAAATCCCCGCTGGAATCGTTACCCCGACAAAGACTAACAGGAAATAAAACCCCCAGAGGGCAATTTTGGGCGTTTGGGGCGATCGCCGTAGGAACCATAAAAATCCCAAATACGGAAAGAGGGAAATGGCAAATAAATTTTCCTTAGCTAAAACTTGATTGAGTTCCATCACGAAATTAATCCATAGAAGACGTAGGTAGGGATCTCCGCCAAATCCACCAGGCCGCCCCACAGAGAGTAACATTACCCATCACCGTGGTCAGAGCTTGGATCGTAACCAACCAGTCCAAAGCTGGTAAATTATCAAAAAAATGCCAAGTGCAGGCACACATCGCACTCACCAAGGCCGGCAGCATTCCCCAGGCCAAGGCCCGCCAATGGCCATAGCCAGATTTTTGGGCATAACGGGAAACCAAGGCGATCGCCGTGATCCACTCGATCACACTAGAAACATGAACCATCCAAGTCGGAATAGAAAGGGCATTCATCGTAAATAGACCTCAAGAATTTCAAGACGTTGTACCTCCCTTTCCCAAGAACAGCCTAGAACAGGGATAGTTCATTCTCCCACTCCCATTCTAAGGATGTCCGTCAACCGATACAATCAAAGATTAGCAACGTTGCCATTTTGATTCCCTTACCGCGCGACTCAAGGAGAAACCCATGCCCCAAGCCGTTGGTGTTATACAAACCCTCGGATTTCCCGCCGTCTTGGCCGCCGCCGATGCCATGGTCAAAGGCGCAAGGGTAACCCTGGTTTACTACGACTTAGCTGAACGGGGACAATTTTTAGTGGCAGTGCGCGGTCCCGTTTCCGAAGTCAACCGATCCGTCGAAATGGGATTAGCTGCAGTGAATAAAACCATGGGCGGCGAAATTATTAGCCATTACATTGTCCCCAATCCCCCGGAAAATGTCCTAGCGGTATTACCCCTGGAATACACCGAAAACGTTGAACAGTTCCGTCGTTAACCATCGGTCTCGGTGAATGGCTTTGTTGAGGGTCTGTAGACTTGGTAAGTCGAAAATCAACGCATCCTGGGGATTAACCTCTAAAAAATGATGTACTAGCAATAGCCCCACAATCGTCCAGGTTTGATAGGAACGGGCCTGTTGCCCCACCCAAAACCCCGTCGGCCCATCAAAATACTCCGCCCATTTCTGCTTCGGTAGCCGCCGCAGTAACACTTGGTAATTATGGCGCATCAGACTTTCCATCTCAGCATATTCCACCGTGCCATGGGAGCAGTGGTAATGATGACGCATCACCGCCACCACTAAAAACCAAAATAGGCACGCCCAATGTCCCCCATTGTGATAAGACCAGGGTAAATTTTTACGGTCAAACCCCGTCTTACTCCGCCAATCATCATCCTTCAACGGGGGATGGCAAATGCGGAGGGGCATCTGGGAACAGAGTTCATGTTGATTATTTATGACCAAGCGAAAAAAGGAGCGTTGTTGGGCAAAGCTGGTCACATCAAAAATAGCCCCCAAGCAATTGCCGAGGGTAAAAAAGCGAAAATCTGGTCTACCCGTGCGAATATTGCCAATTAGATAGCCCCCCTGATCGCCAAGCCAATGTTGGAGCCAGTTAGGAATAGTTTCGATATGGACATTATGTTCATTACTAGCCCCCTCCCCATACTGTTCCGTCGGACGACGGCGTAGGGTTTGGACAATATTGCAATTAATCCAATAATGCTTGAGCAAATAGTTACGGAGTTTTTTCAACCAATCCACACTCAACTGGTATTGATGGCCCTGCTCCAAGGTGAAAGCATCAAAGGAATCGTTCCGATGGGCGGAATAACCCTTCCCCTCTAAATCAATTAGCAATAATGCCGCTGCACTTTTGAGGGCACCATACAAGAGGGTTTGAATTTCCAGCGGTGATCCCCAGACATCCATTGGGCGATCAATCATAAATGCCCCGTCCGGCACAAATAGGGTCGGTGCATCCCGGAATACTGGATGTAAAATCAGATTCAAAAATTTTTGTAAGCCTAATTGGACATAGGTTTGACGCGCCCACGCCTTATCCCCAGTTCTCTGGACATAACAATAGGCCAAAATCGGCCACCAGAGGGACGCATCCACCGAACAAACCCGACCGATCGCCCGTTGACCATAATCGGCTTTTAACTCCCGATCAACTTCCACAAAGCTCGTGGGAAAAATACCGTAGGTCGGAAAATGCTGACTTTGAAGACGTAAACAAGTCTCTAAGAAATTACGAACGATATCCGATTTCCCATCCAACAGGAAAAAAACCATTACTGGAATATTGTCCCGGATAAACACCTCGGTATAGTTCAGATCATGGCTATCTTCCTGGGGAATTGCCGCCACGGTCCCCACAAATTCACCGTTGAGTTTGATCATTGCTTTTTCGTACAACAACCGGCGGGCTTGGTCAAGGATTTGCTCGATCTGTTGTGGATTCATCGTAATTAAACACTAAAAGAGACATTAGAGCAGCCAGAACAGTGACATTGACATGGGCTTCCCCGGTTGGCGATCGCCCAGCGGTGCACCGTCCAGTAACTGAAAGCAGGGAATGGGATCAGTGTAACCAAAACCAATCAAAGGCATCATTAATAGTTCTCCCGTCCACCCACCAAAAGCCCAAAAAATTCTGCTCTGTCCTTTTGCAAAAAAGGATAAATCCGTTATGATGGGAAATTGTGAGTTTTTACTATCACCATGAACGCCCAAGCGATAATCAATTCCATCGAAGCAGAGTTTATCAAAGACGATCTGCCCACCATCCATGTTGGCGACACCATTAAAGTTGGGGTCAAAATCGTTGAGGGTGGCAAAGAGCGGATTCAGCCCTACGAAGGGACTGTCATTGCCAAACGCAATGGGGGTCTCAACGAAACCATCACCGTCCGCAAAATTTTCCAAGGGGTCGGTGTAGAACGGGTTTTCTTGCTCCATTCCCCCCGGATTGCCAGCATCAAAGTCCTGCGCCGAGGCAAAGTCCGCCGCGCCAAACTTTACTACCTCCGGGATCGGGTGGGTAAAGCAACTCGGATCAAACAACGGTTCGACCGGGCTCTCTAAGCGGTGCGCCATCAATGACAACGGATTGGGGTCAGATTAAGGTAAGATAGGCTGAGAGTGATAACTCTTGGGCTGATTCAAGCTCAGATTGTGCGTCCTTAGTTCAGTTGGTAGAACGCAGGTCTCCAAAACCTGATGTCGGGGGTTCAAGTCCTCCAGGGCGCGTTGACCGTGAATATCACCAATCCAAGATGTCAAAGTCCAGCAATTGCGGGCTGCATTGCCAGTAATTGTTCAACACCGTTATTCGTTAACCCATTTGGGAGGCAGAGAGACAGTTGTGACTAGAAAAGAAGTGGTTAAATCCGAAAATACCGAGGCAAAAGCCATCACTACGGATCAGGGGCGGGCTAATTTTATTGCAGCCACCAAAGAGGAACTTGCTAAGGTGGTTTGGCCCTCCCGCCAACAGTTAATTAGCGAATCCGTGGCTGTTATTTTGATGGTTGTTCTCGTTTCAACCGTCATTTATTTTGTGGATCAACTCTTTGGGTGGATCACCAAGCAACCCTTCTTGTTTGGTTAAGGTTGGATTTATTTGTTAAATAGCTAGTGTACGTATTGTCATGAATTCCACTGACGATCAATTTTCGAGTACTGAACAAGAAGTCAAGGAAACCGAAGCCGGTAACGGTGGTAACTGGTTTGCCGTTCAAGTTGCATCAGGCTGTGAAAAACGAGTTAAGGCTAATCTTGAACAGCGAATCCATACCCTTGATGTGGCTGACCGTATCTTGCAAATCGAAATCCCCAAAACCCCAACGGTCAAAGTTCGTAAAGATGGTTCCCGCCTCCATGGCGAGGAGAAAATTTTTCCGGGCTATGTGTTGATCAGAATGGTAATGGATGACGATGCCTGGCAGGTGGTGAAAAATACTCCCCATGTCATTAATTTTGTCGGCTCCGAACAAAAGCGCCGCTATGGCCGGGGTCGGGGGCATGTTCTGCCAGTGCCGTTGAGTCACGGTGAGGTGGAACGCATCTTCAAGCACGCTGAAGAGCAAGAACCAGTGGTCAAAATCGATATGGAGATTGGCGATCACGTGATGGTGCTCTCTGGGCCCTTTAAAGATTTTGAAGGGGACGTGATTGAAGTCAGCCCAGAAAGAAGTAAGCTGAAAGCCTTACTCTCTATTTTCGGCCGGGAAACCCCGGTGGAATTAGAGTTTACCCAAGTTGAAAAACAAAATTAGGTTGATTGGCCGGAGGTGCGGCTAAAGTCCCTAGGGTTTACCAGGGGTTTTGGATCGCTCGTCGAGCTTTCCCTGTCCTAGGGCGATCGCCTAATGGTTTTTCTATTAATCCGTTAACCCTTAGTTCTTTTTGAGAAAAAATAAGCAATGGCCAAGAAAGTCGTCGCTCTGATTAAACTTGCTCTTCCGGCCGGAAAAGCAAACCCCGCCCCCCCCGTTGGCCCTGCGTTGGGTCAGCATGGGGTAAATATCATGGCGTTTTGCAAAGAGTATAACGCTAAAACCGCTGATAAACCGGGCATGATTATCCCGGTGGAAATTTCGGTATTTGAAGACCGCAGTTTCACCTTTATCCTCAAAACCCCTCCGGCTTCGGTGTTGATCCGCAAAGCTGCGGGGATCGAAAAAGGGTCTAGTGAACCAAACAAAACCAAAGTTGCGGCCATCAGCCGGGACCAACTGCGGGAAATTGCTGAAACAAAATTGCCGGATCTTAATGCCAATGACATTGAGGCGGCGATGAATATTATCGAAGGTACTGCCCGCAATATGGGTGTGACCATTAACGGTTAGATGGCGAAAGCTAGCTAAAACCCATTCACTTTTTATTGTTTTTATTCGGGGAGAGGCGCCATGCTTCGTTTGTACCCAAGGAGTTACCAAATCCATGACCAAAAAGCTCTCAAAACGACTCCAAGCGGCGATCGCCAAAGTCGATGACAAGATGGTTTACGACCCCCTCGCGGCGGTGCAGTTATTGAAAGAAACGGCCACGGCAAAATTTGACGAAACGGCGGAAGTCCATATTCGTCTGGGGATTGACCCCAAATATAGCGACCAACAAATTCGGACAACGGTTTCCTTGCCCAAGGGGACGGGGCAAACCGTCCGGGTAGCAGTCTTGGCCCGGGGGGAAAAAGTCCAGGAAGCCAATGCGGCCGGTGCCGATATTGCTGGGTCTGAAGAATTGATTGATGAAATTCAAAAAGGCATGATGGATTTTGATGTCCTGATTGCGACCCCCGACATGATGCCCAAAATTGCGCGGTTAGGGAAACAGTTGGGGCCCCGGGGTTTGATGCCTTCGCCCAAAGGGGGGACAGTCACCGCTGACTTGGCGGCGGCGGTTAAAGAATTCAAATCAGGAAAATTAGAGTTCCGGGCAGATCGAACGGGGATCGTTCATGTTATGTTTGGAAAGGCCTCTTTTTCCGCCGAAGATTTATTGGCGAATTTAAAAGCGCTGCAAGAGACCATTGACCGCAATCGTCCTTCGGGTGCTAAAGGCCGTTTCTGGCGATCCATCTTTGTTTCCGCCTCGATGGGCCCGTCCATCCAAGTTGACATTAATGCTTTACGCGATTTGAAGTTCGAGGAGAACTAAGCGACGATAATTTCTGAGTCATTATTTAGCCACTATTCACTTATCTGGCTATACCAAAGACCGCAGGAGCAATTGGGATTGCTTAATTTACCTGCCGAGGTTGAAGCCTGAATCAAGATTGAATGTCCGTCGTGGGAGTTCTGTGCCCCGTCAACGTTTGATCCTCTGCTTCAGCCCCGGCGAT
>JBJOGT010000057.1:0-2904 GCA_046048115.1 Cyanobacteriota bacterium
ACGTCGTGGCTTCGTAGGGAATGGGGACAATGGCCACAGCGGCTTGGTCGTAGGGGGTAACGGCTTCGGAACCCAAAAATTGCTGAATGGGGAGCAACATATTAACGAGAAGCGGGAATCAATTTGCCCCATTGATCATAATCGACTTATGGCCCTGCGTTTGGGGAAGCGATGGCTTGGTTTTAGGCGTGGTTTACTCAACTTGAGCCTTAATTGTTGCAATGATCTGACTGATTTCTCTCTCTTGTTGCTCAATACTGGTCGTTAGTTGAAACTGTACCAAAGCACGGATTAAATTATGCTCGGGATATTTAACTTTAAAATAGCGATCGCCGTTGAGATAATCGGTAAAAAAGCGTAAGCCCAACTCAAAGGCAATTAAACGCATAGCATCGAATAGATAGTCATAATCCGCATCCCCGAGAAAATGGCGACAGGGGGGTAAATAGCCCTCTAAAATAGCGCGGCAAAAGTCCAAATTAAAAGTCACTGCCTGCCAATCCTGGGTTTCTTCCCCCAAAGTATTACAGCCCGATCGCAAACAATCGCCAATGTCGTAATGAATTAATCCCGGTTTAGTCGTATCCAAATCAATCACACTCACCGCTAACCCCGTTTGGCGATCGAACATGATGTTATTAACCTTGGGATCACCGTGCATCAACCGTAGGGGTAAAACTCCCTGCTGTTTCGCCGTTTCTAACACCCCACACCAAGGCGATCGGTCTTCGATAAAACCCTGGCAAAATTTCACCTCACGGCTTAAATCTCCCGCCTTTCTCTCGGTTGTAGCCATGGCTTGGTGATACTGGGCCAAATAATCGGGGGTGTGGTGAAAACCCGGTAAGGTATCCGTTAATTGGCTCGGCGGTAAATCACTTAACAATTGGTGAAATAATCCCAACGCCGTCCCCACTTCCCTCGCTTGATGCAAACTGGTCAACGCATCAAAGGACTCCGATCCCTCAATAAAACTAATCGCCCGCCAATAGTCCCCCGTCGGCGATCGCCAATGATCTTGCCCTGTTTTCGTTAAAATCACCTTCGGCATTTGCCAAGGCCGGTCTAACGGATTTTGGGTTAACTTACGGTGGATATGTTCCGTCACTCGAACCATATTGCCCATCACCGCCGCTGGCTTCGGAAAGACATGGTGATTAATCCGCTGCAACACAAAACAGGTTTGGGCTTGATCGTCAAGATTGACCAGAAACGTATCGTTAATATTGCCGTTACCAAAAGCCTTTAAATTGACAATCCGGCCTTGGTGAGCAAACTGATCGGCGATCGCCAGGATAATCGTGTTCAAGCCCTGTCTCCTGATTGATGATGGGGAACTAGCCCCATGGCAAAGAATGTTAGCGTTTGATCAACCCTACGTGAAAAAGTGTCCTAATCCTGCTCCAATCCTTTTTTGCCAAAGATTCGGGATGGGATTGACTCACCTAAAACTGCCGCAAAAAGCGTAAATCACTGTTGTAAAGCCGACGAATATCATCAATTTTGTGCAGCACCATGGCAAACCGTTCTACCCCAAAGCCCGCCGCAAAGCCAGTATAAACCTCCGGGTCATAGCCCACCGCTTTCATCACATTGGGATCAACCATGCCACAGCCCATTACTTCTAACCATTTCCCCTGCCATTGCACATCTACCTCCGCCGACGGTTCGGTAAAGGGAAAATAGCTGGCGCGAAAACGGATCGGTAGGGATTCCCCGAACATTTGCTTTAAAAAAGCTTGAATTGTACCTTTCAAGTCCGTAAAGGCTAACCCTTTGTCGATCGCCAATAGTTCCACCTGATGAAACACAGCGGAGTGGGTGGCATCCACGGTGTCACGGCGATACACCCGACCGGGGGCCACAATGCGGATGGGAGGCTCATGGTTTTCCATATAGCGGATTTGCACCGGGGAAGTATGGGTACGGAGCAAACGCCCATTTTTTAAAAAGAAGGTGTCCTGCATATCCCGAGCGGGGTGATCGGCGGGAATATTGAGGGCTTCAAAGTTGTAATAGTCCGTTTCTACTTGGGGTCCAGTGGCGACGGTATAACCCAAGCCGACAAAAATGTCTAAAACCCTATCGACGGTGCTGTTGAGGGGATGGCGACGACCCTGGGGACGGTAAACGCCCGGCATGGTCACATCAAGGGTTTCGGCGGCCAGTTGGGCTTCGATCGCCGCTGTTTGTAAATTAGCCTTACGGGTATCCAATTGATCTTGCAGCGCCTCTTTGACCTCATTGGCGATCGCCCCAATGCGAGGCCGTTCTTCGGCGGATAGTTTCCCCATACCTTTAAGAATCAGGGATAATTCGCCTTTTTTACCCAGGTACTGCACCCGTAACTTATCCAGAACGTCCAAGTCTTCACAGTCGGCGATCGCCGTTTGGGCCGATTGCTGGAGGGTTTGTAACTCACTTTCCAAAGAAATAGTCATGCCGGACAACGCCACCAATGAAGAACTAGCAAAAAATAACGGGCAAAGGATCACCATTTACCCGCATTCACTTTAACAGTCTTGCGCCTCGCCTTCCAAGCCCCAAAGCGTTGCTTGGCCGGTTACCGAACAGAACGAAATGCCCCTGGGTTTCACGATGGTGCTGGTCTGATCACTTTCAACAATAAAGGGGACAGAGCCTGATATGGTTAAAGCAAAATCCTCCACCGATAACCCCATCAGTGTTCCGCCACCACTGCTAAGTTGTCTTTTTTCCCTAGTTATCTATGACTGCGCCTGCTGTTCTCACCCTCCTAATTAGCAACGATGATGGTATTTTTTCCCAAGGGGTTCGTTGCTTAGCCGACACGTTAGCCGCTGCGGGTCATCGCATTACGGTGGTTTGTCCCGACCGGGAACGATCCGCCACAGGGCACGGGTTAACCCTCCATCAACCGCTCCG
>JBJOGT010000058.1:0-3887 GCA_046048115.1 Cyanobacteriota bacterium
AAATTAATCAAGACATTGATTAATCGAAAAATTCGACTAATGCACTAAATCACAGGTCAATGGACAAGCGGCGAATAAAGGCTTATGGATTAAGGTCGTTTCACCATGCAGCCAACTCAACCATTTGACTTCTTGGGGATGAATTCCTTTGAGCGTCAGCATTGCCGCGCCTAATAAAACCATCAGAATTGTGCTACCAAATAAACTACTCGCCACCAACAATACCGCACTCACAGGCAAAACTGATTGTAAAACCACCGTCGCCAAGACACCAACGGTTGCCATGATCACCACTAAGGGAAAACCGACCACTAATAAGCACACTAATAACGTAAATGCCCACACCGCAAAACTCTTCATGAGGGTGAGCGTATAGCCCATCCCTGCCCCATCCCTTGATGAAAGTTCCATAACCATTAACTCCAACAACAACAATTTTAGGTCTCAAGTCCTTTGTGAAAACTTTGGTAAAAACTTTAACAACAACAGCTTTGTTTAAAGGGCTTGTGAATCCAGTATAGGAAACGCTTCGACAAATCTGAGTATTCTTAATATTTTTTAACATTCCATAGTTGACTTTTCCGGTTTTTGAGTTCAAACAATGTTTTTGGGGACGAGGATAGATATTTATCTTTGCTGTGTTTGTCTAACTTTAAGTGTAGATATAACCATGAAGTTATCATTTTCAGTTGATCCCCTACTTTTAGGTGTTTTTGAGGGAGTTGCTGTCCCCCAGTCAGTGGATTTGATTATTGTGCTTTATTTATATTTCTTTACAATTATTTCGGGTGCTCTCATGAAAGGGATAAAGAAATTACGCCTTAAATCCTACGGAGAAGGAACCGTGTTTTTGATGGCGTTATCTAGGTAGTTACGCTGAATTAAGTCAATTTGTTAAAAAAATAGTAGGAACCCCCCGGAACTCCATTAACCTATTAACAAAGCGAGTCTAAATTTCATGGCTCTAGGATGCTTTGAATTTTACGTTGCTCCTTGACCCGCTTTTAAACAAGACATTGGTGAAAAAAAGTCCATGACCCAATCTCCTCGTCCCTCGGTTCCGCCCCTGCCTCCTTTACCAACTCCTGGTGCTAGGTCTGTCCCCCCTGACCAGGAAAGTATGGCGCCGGCCACCCAATTTATTGCCCCGCCCCTGAGTGCACCCCCTCAAAAAAAAGCGGCACCACCGCCGCCCCCGATGCAGGCCGCTGCCCCCGTTTCCCACGTCACCACCGGGCGATCGCCGGGACAACCGAGTTTAGAAGAATTAATTCGCATTGCCTTTGACGAAGGTTTTTCCGATGTCCACTTGGGGGTGGGGGAAATCCCGAGGATGCGAGACCGGGGGGAAATGTTGCCCTTGGATTATTCACCGACGGATCAACCTACGTTTATGAGTTGGTTGCGGGAAATTCTCAGCGAGGATGAAATTCAACGTTTTAAACGGGAATTGGAGTTTGATGGCGCTACCCAATATGAGTTTGCCCGGGTGAGGATCAATGTCTTTGAGAGTTTATTGGGATCTTCGATGGTGTTGCGGCTGATCCCGCTGAAAATTTTGACCATGGAGCAGTTACGCCTGCCGGACATTTTACGCACAGTGTCCGATTCCCATAAAGGTTTGATTCTGGTTACGGGACCAACGGGGTCAGGGAAATCTACGACGATGGCCGCGATGGTGGATTACATCAACAAAGAACACGCTAAGCACATTATTTCCATTGAAGACCCGGTGGAATTTGTCCACCAAAGTCGTCGCTCCCTGGTCAAACAGCGGGAAGTGGGGATGCACACCCTCCAATTTGATAACGCCCTCAAGGCCGCTTTACGGGAGGATCCGGACATTATTCTGATTGGGGAGATGCGAGACAAAAGCACCGTCAATACAGCCCTCAAAGCTGCCCAAACCGGTCACTTGGTCATGGGAACCCTGCACACCAACAGCGCTATTAAGACCCTAGAACGGGTTTTGACCCTTTATACGGCGGAGGAACAACCGGCCATGCGGACGGCGATCGCCGAATCCTTGGTGGCGATCATAGCCCAGGGGTTATGTCGGACAACGGACGGTAAACGGGCCGGGTTCCACGATATTTTAATCAACACGGAAACGGTCAAGGACTACATCCGCCAAGGCAAATACGATGAAATTGCCGAATTAATGCAGGATGGGGAATACGACGGCATGATCACCGCCAACCAATCCCTGTTTAACCTCTACCAAGAAGGGCGCATTACCGAGGAAACGGCGTTGGGCTTAGCCCCCGTTCCCAACGAAATGGCCATGATGCTACGGGGACGGATGTAACGTTGGTGAAATATGCCTTGGTTCATGAATGGTTAACTCCCCAGGCCACAGGGGGGTCCGAATTGGTGGTGCAGGAAATTTTGCGCCATGTTGACGCCGATTTATATGCCCTCATCGATTTTGAATCCCGTAACCCCAACAGCTATCTCTATGGCCGCACCATTGGTACGACTTTTTTGCAGCGTTTTCCCTTGGCGGTTAAGGGCGTCCAAAAATATTTACCCCTGTTGCCCCTGGCGATCGAGCAACTGGATTTAAGCCAATACAAGGTGATTCTGTCCTCTTCCCATGCCGTGGCCAAAGGGGTTTTAACGGCCCCCGATCAGGTGCATATTTGCTATTGCCACACCCCCATGCGCTACGCCTGGGATTTAACCTTCGATTACCTCAATAACAGTCAAGCGGGTCGGGGACTGCCCGGTCTATTAACCCGTTATCTGTTACATCAACTGCGCCAATGGGATGTGATTTCCGCCAATCGGGTGGATTATTTCATCGCCAATTCCCGTCATACGGCCCGCCGCATTTGGCGCTGTTACCGTCGTGAAGCAGCCGTGGTTTATCCCCCGGTTAATTTGGATCGGTTTCCCTATCAACCGCAAAAATCAGATTTTTTCCTCACCGTTTGTCGTCTGGTTAGTTACAAACAAATTAAGCTGATCGTTCAAGCCTTTAATCAACTCCAACTCCCCCTGGTGGTGATCGGTGACGGCCCGGATTTTGCTGACCTCAAGGCGATCGCCAAACCGAATATTCAGTTGTTAGGTTCCCAGCCCAATGCCGTGGTGGAAGACTACATGGCTAAAGCCCAAGCCTTTGTCTATGCCGCCTGTGAGGATTTTGGCATTGCCCTTGTGGAAGCCCAAGCCTGTGGTACACCAGTTGTTGCCTTTGGCAAGGGGGGGGCCCTAGAAACCGTGATTGATTATTATCAAAATCCCAAAACTGCGACAGGGCTATGGTTTCGTCAGCAAAATCCCGCTTCCCTTGTCGAAGCCGTTGAAACTTTTTGTGAAATTAAACATCAGATCGATCCAGAGAACTGTCGCCTGCAAGCGAACCGTTTTTCTTCTAAAATATTTGAAACGTCGTACCTGACGTTAATCGAAAAATACTGTCAAGGAGTTTATTCCCAAACTCACTGATGGAGCCGGTCCCAAATTTTTCGGCTTAGAATCGCAGAAATTGCCATTTCAGGCTTTATGATTGGGACTACATGGTGTGATGTGTGATGGAGTACGATGACTGCTAATAGCTCACCGATCTCTGTTAAGGCTCTCCGAGCTTTAATGAGGCGCGGATTTTATCCTACGGTCTCTCCGAGAAGGTATCAAAGTTCCCGTTCCAAGTTCCTAGACAAGGTGCTGGCCAAACGGTTATTTGATATTTGTTTCTCCTTGTCTGTTCTGATTCTGTGTTCTCCGCTTTACCTGGCGATCGCCTTGATGATTGCCGTCAGTTCTCCAGGCCCCATCTTCTATGTCCAAGAGCGGGTCGGCCGAAAGTTTAAACGTTTCAAGTGCATTAAATTTCGGACAATGGTGATCAACGCCGATGAGATCCTCGAAGCATTGATGGC
>JBJOGT010000059.1:0-4348 GCA_046048115.1 Cyanobacteriota bacterium
AAAACAAGATGGTATAACAAGACTGTAACGTTATGCTTTTTATGAATATACTGACTCATCCCTTAATTTTATCGAAAAGCCGCTGCAAGCAGCGGGGAATTAAACCCAAGAGATTAAAGAAATTGGAGCATTATAACAGGATCAATTGTCACCGGAAGACAGCGATCGCCTTGATGGCTAACCTTGGGTAATTCAGAAACTTTGTAACAAATCAATACGAAACCCAAAATTTCTAACCAAAGCTTAACTTTGATCGCACAGTATAAACAAAAGACATCACAAAGGAGCATAGCCCTATGGCTTACACAACCGATAATCCTTTAATTCAGGTGGAAGATGACCGTACCGGTCTAACCGTGGAAACCTTGAAAAGAGCGTTGGCGGATAACTTATTTTATTTACAGGGCAAATTTCCAGGGATTGCCACCAAGCACGATTGTTATATGGCATTGGCTTTTACCATCCGCGATCGCCTCTTGCAGCGTTGGTTAAATACCTTTCAAACCTATTTGTCCTGTGATAATCGCGTAGTGTGTTATCTCTCGGCGGAATATTTGTTGGGGCCTCACCTGGGCAATAACTTAATCAATTTGGAGTTATACGAACCGGTTAAGCAAGCCGTGGCAGAATCCGGGCTAGATTTACAAGAATTAATTGATCTAGAAGAAGAACCGGGGTTGGGCAATGGGGGTCTGGGACGGCTCGCCGCTTGCTTTATGGATTCCCTCGCCACGTTGGAAATTCCGGCGATCGGCTATGGAATTCGCTATGAATTTGGCATTTTTGACCAAGACATTAAAGACGGTTGGCAGGTAGAAATCACCGATAAATGGCTGCAATTGGGGAATCCCTGGGAAATTGCCCGCCCTGAATCCAGTGTCTTAATCAAATTTGGTGGCCATACCGAAGCCTATACCGACGATAACGGTAATTATCGGGTGCGTTGGGTGCCAGGGTCGGTGGTGAAAGGTATTCCCTACGACACGCCGATTTTGGGTTACAAAGTCAGCACCGCTAATAATTTACGGCTTTGGAAGTCCGAAGCGGCGGAATCCTTCGATTTTCAACGCTTTAATTTAGGGGATTATTACGGGGCGGTGGAAGATAAGGTTTCTTCGGAAAACTTGACCAAAGTGCTTTACCCCAATGATGAGCAGGTCAAAGGCAAACAATTACGATTGGCTCAGCAATATTTCTTTGTCTCCTGTTCTTTACAGGATATGATCCACATTCACCTGACGGGGAACCCGACCTTAGATAATTTCCATGAACATTTTGCTGTTCAACTCAACGATACCCACCCGGCGATCGGGGTGGCAGAGTTAATGCGATTGTTGGTGGACGAACATCGGTTTGATTGGGATCGAGCATGGCAAATTACCCATGCCACCTTTGGTTATACCAACCACACTCTACTGCCCGAGGCTTTGGAAAAATGGTCACTCCCCCTCTTTCGAGATTTATTGCCCCGGCACTTGGAAATTATTTACGAAATCAATCAACGGTTTTTAGATCAAGTCCGCATTAAATTTCCCTCTGATGGCGATCATTTAGCACGGCTCTCAATTATCGATGAAGCTGGCGAAAAATCGGTGCGAATGGCCCATTTAGCCACCATTGGTTCCCATGCCGTTAATGGGGTAGCGGCGTTGCACAGTGAATTGGTTAAAGAAACCATCCTTAAAGATTTTTATGAAATTTGGCCAGAGAAATTCAGTAATAAAACCAATGGCGTGACCCCCCGCCGCTGGATGGTACTGAGCAATCCCCAGATGAGTCAATTAATTAGCCATCAGATTGGGGATGGATGGATTAAAGATTTAGATAAACTCCGCCAATTGGAACCCTATGCCGCCGATGCTAATTTCCGACAACAATGGCAATGTATGAAGCGTGCTGTTAAACAGGATCTTGCTAATTATATCCAAGGCAAAAATGGATTACTGGTTGACCCCAATTCGCTGTTTGATGTGCAGGTAAAACGGATTCATGAGTATAAACGGCAACATTTGAATATTTTGCATGTCGTTCATCTCTATCTCCAACTCAAAAATAATCCGAACTTGGATATGCCTCCCCGGACGTTTATTTTTGGGGGCAAAGCCGCACCCAGTTATTTCATTGCTAAGTTGATTATTAAGTTAATTAATGCGGTCGGTGAGGTAGTCAACCAAGATCCGGCCATTGGCGATCGCCTCAAGGTCGTATTTCTCGCCGACTACAACGTCAAACTCGGACAACGGGTTTATCCGGCAGCGGACTTATCCGAACAAATTTCCACCGCAGGGAAAGAAGCTTCCGGCACAGGCAACATGAAATTTTCCCTCAATGGAGCGTTAACCATTGGTACTCTCGACGGTGCCAATATTGAAATCCGTGACGAAGTAGGTGCTGAAAACTTTTTCCTATTTGGCTTAACCACCCCTGAAGTTGAACAAACCTTAGCCCAAGGCTATCGTCCCTGGGATTACTATCAAAATAACGGCAATCTTAAAGCAGTGATTGATCTAATCAATTCGGGCTTTTTCTCCCACGGTGATACCACCCTTTTTCGTCCCCTCATGGATTCTCTCTTGAATCATGACCCTTATTTATTGATGGCCGACTTTCAATCCTACTGTGATTGTCAAGCCCAGGTCAGTAAGACCTATCAAGATCAAGATAATTGGTCTCGGATGTCAATTCTGAATGTGGCCCGCATGGGCAAATTTTCCTCAGACCGAACCATTCGGGAATATGCCAAAGAAATCTGGTCAATCAATCCTGTCCCCATTGAGTTGGAAGACCTCTGCCCCGATGGACAATGCTTGCTGATTTCCCACACCAATGCCAGCAATGCCTAGGATTAATCAGAATAGTTAAACACTCTCAAATTAAGTATCTTGCCCTGCTCTTTTATCTAACTTTTTCCATTATCTTTTTGGAAAAAATCCTGTTGATAATTCCACCCTACATTCCGCACACGCTACATGGAGCATCTCAGTATAAATAAATATGTAGTAGGTAGAGCGCAAACAAGAACTATTGCAGCAAGCCCTATATAGTTCAAATTAATTGCGCCATCCATGGTGGCAACCTGTGAAATATGGGTTAAAGCAGTGAGTGGATATCAAACATTGGCTTGGGGAAAAAATGGATTGGTGATTAAAACCCAGTCTCCTCTAAAATGCCCCTTGACCAATGGCAATCTTTTCTGACTTCCATTAGCGAAGGTATTATTTGTGGAAGCAACTTTAAATCAAGTACCCAGGAAATTTTTATGATTAACGCCTATGCTGCCCTAGAACCCAAGGGAAAACTGCAACCCTTTACCTATGAACCCGGGGAATTGGCTGCCAATGAAGTGGAAATTGCCGTGGAGTATTGCGGTCTTTGCCACAGTGATTTGTCGATGATTAATAACGAATGGGGGATTACGGCCTATCCCTTGGTGCCCGGCCATGAAGTGGTGGGTAAAGTGGCGGCGATCGGGGAGCAAATTTCCCATCTCGCGGTGGGAGATGCGGTGGGACTCGGTTGGCATTCCGGTTATTGCATGACCTGTTCCCAATGTTTGACGGGCAATCATAATCTCTGTGGCACTGCTGAAGCAACGATTTTGGGACATTACGGGGGTTTTGCCGATAAGGTACGGGCGAAGGGGGTGAGCGTGATTAAGCTACCCGATGGTATTGATTTGGCCAGTGCCGGGCCATTATTTTGCGGCGGCATTACGGTATTTAGCCCGCTGTTGACCTTGGGAGTAAAACCTACAGACAAAGTGGCGGTGATTGGCATTGGTGGTTTGGGGCATTTGGCGGTGCAGTTTCTCGATGCCTGGGGCTGTGAAGTGACGGCCTTTACCTCCAGTGATCGTAAAAAGACGGAAGCGTTAAACCTGGGCGCTGATCATGTCCTTGATTCCCGGGATCCGGAGGCGATCGCCGCTGTCCAGGGCAAATTTGACTATATTATTTCCACCGTTAACCTCAAGCTGGACTGGAATTTATATATCAGCACCCTTGCGCCCCAAGGTCGATTTCACTTCGTCGGGGTGGTACTAGACCCTTTAGATTTAAACCTATTTCCCCTGATTATTGGCCAACAAAGCGTTTCCGCTTCCCCCGTGGGCAGTCCAGCGGCGATCGCCACCATGTTAGATTTCGCCGTGCGCCACAACATCAAACCCATGGTCGAAGCCTTTAAATTTAGCCAAATTAATGAGGCCATTGCACACCTAAAAAGTGGCCAGGCTCACTATCGAGTGGTTTTAAGTCATTAACCTGCATTTCTCACAAATTGAATTGAGAACCTAATTTTGAAGTTAAAAGTTAGTGATTTAAAAGAATAAGAGAAACGTTTAAAGTTG